>NZ_JBFUAP010000008.1:0-267216 GCF_056406215.1 Mucilaginibacter sp. P1_D10
TCATAAAGAAAATGGGCTTTGTAAGTCTCAAAGACATCTCAACCCCACTTAAGACTGTTACTGTTTAATGAACCGCCGTATGCCGAACGGCACGTACGGTGGTGTGAGAGGACAAGTAGGGAACTAATCCCTACTTTCCTACTCGATGTTTATGTCCTTCAATTCCTATGTTAACGTTTGGGTAAAGAATTCGATGGTGCGTTTCCAGGCGAGCTCGGCTGCGGCTTTATCGTAGCGCGGGGTGGTATCGTTATGAAAGCCGTGGTTTACGTTTTCGTAGATAAAGGCCTGGTACTTTTTGTTGTTCTCTTTCAGGGCAGCTTCATAGGTCGGCCATCCGCCGGTGATGCGGGTATCCAGCGATGCGTAATGCAGCATCAGCGGCGCGTTTATTTTCGGCACATCGGCAGCAGCGGGCTGCGCGCCATAAAAAGGTACGGATGCAGCTAAGGTTGGTACGCGCACCGCCATCATATTACAAATGCCGCCGCCATAGCAAAAGCCAACTACACCCACTTTGCCGTTGCAGTCGGGATGGGCTTTGAGGTATTCGTATGCCGCTAGGAAATCTTCTTCCATTTCGCCTTTATCGCGTTTGCCTTGCAGTTCGCGCCCGGCATCGTCGTTACCGGGGTAGCCGCCAAGCGGGGTAAGCGCATCCGGTGCCAGGGAGACGAAGCCGGCCAGCGCGGCGCGGCGGCCAACATCTTCAATGTAGGGGTTAAGGCCGCGGTTCTCATGCACCACAATGATGCCGCCCAGCTTCTTTTTGGCATCAATAGGTTTGGATAACAGCCCTTTTATAGTGCCGCCACCTTTCGGCGAAGCATAGTTGATGTAGCCCGATTTTAAACGAGGGTCATCGGCCTTTATTTGTATGTTGCCCTTATAATCGGGCATCAAAAAACTCAGCAGTGCCGGCACAGTTAGGCCGCCTACTGCATAAAGCGATAGTTTTTGTACGAAGGCGCGGCGGTCCAACCGGTTATGCGCATAATCGTCATACAGGTCAAACACTTCCTGCTTAACGTCTTCTTTATTGATGTGGCTCATGGTAATTGGTTTTATCAAATTTAGTTATTCGATGCAATGGCTTGCTAACCAATTGGTAACAGTGTCGTTACGGTAAATGTTTTTCGAGGCGGGAGATGCTTGTTGGTTATTTTAACACAGAGGCCGCAAAGGGAGGAACACAGAGGGACACAGAGCCAAATCGTATGTCGAGTGGGTGCTCATGTAATGTCGCTGTCTTGATTCCTGATTCTTAACTCTTGATTCTAAAAGCAGCTAGTTCTTCTTATCCCCATCTGTGATGGTTTTGATAAGGCTACCCCAGGCAAGCGGGTTTAGCAGCGGGTTGGTAATGGAGTGGGAGTTTACGATGTTGGTATGCATTTGCCCGGCGTTTGCGGCTTGTATCTCCTGGCCATCGCGCGGCAGGGTAGTGGTAAGCGCGGCTAAAGATGCACGGCTGATGTTTTTGCGGGCAATCTCCAGGTCATCGTCGGCCAGTTTGGCGGTAACAAAATCGCGGCGGAACTCATCTGTAGTTGCCCATGGGAAAACGCGGAAAACCGGCAGGTTGGTTATCTGTGGCTTTATTTTTATTTGCGTGGTATAGCTTTTATTGGGCAGGTTTGCGGGGATAACCACCTGTAGCGCCGAATAGCCAACCGCAGTAAAAGTAAGGGTATCCTGCTCATGCACCACAAACGAAAAATAACCATTATAGCTGGCCACGGTTGTGGCGTTACGGTAGCTGTTGTTGGTAATGGTTACGTAAGGCACCACCACCCCGGCGCTATCGGCATTGTATATAACGCCGGTAAATTGCACCAAAGGTTTTTCCTTTTGGGCAAATGCCGAAAGCGATACAAACATCAATAATATGCCAACTAGCTTTTTCATTATATCAGGGCTGCAAAACTACGCTATTTGCCTGTAATATACAGCAATTTAACAATTCTTAACATTACCTCAAATTCTCCGGCAGTACGGCATTCGGGTCGTCTATATCCGTTAGGTTTACAGCCTCTACGGCGGTAATCTCGGGCACGGCTTTTTTAATAGCCTGCTCAATACCGGCTTTAAGCGTCATGATGCTCATGGGGCACGAGCCGCAAGAGCCTAACAGCTTCAATTTAACAACATTTTCAGGCGTTATCTCTTCCACAGAAACGTTACCGCCATCGGCCTCCAAATATGGGCGGATGGTATCTAACGCTGCCTCTACCTGACTTACTAAACTCATTTTGATGATTTATATACGTAAAGTTATTAATTATTTGCAACATTCATAGTATTTGCCTTTTCTGCATTTGCTATAGAAACCTGCTGCGCCACGCGGCGGGCCATTTCCATAAAAGCAATACTCATGCCGCCGTCGTCTTCCAGTACGATGGGTTTGCCCGCATCGCCGCTATCGCTTATGCCCTTAATCAATGGTATCTCGCCTAAAAACGGCACATCCAGCGTCTGGGCAAGCTTTTGGCCGCCTCCTTTACCGAAAATGTAATACTTGTTATCGGGCAATTCGGCAGGGGTAAAGTAGCTCATATTTTCTACTACACCCAAAATAGGCACGTTGATAGCCGGCATCATAAACATGCCAATCCCTTTCTTCGCATCGGCCAGGGCTACGTTCTGCGGGGTGGTCACAATAACCGCACCCGTAACCGGGAAGCTTTGGGTAACGGTAATATGTATATCACCGGTACCCGGTGGCAAATCTATTACCAGGTAATCCAGTTCGCCCCAGTCGGCATCGTTAAACAACTGCTTTACCGCTGTAGACACCATTGGCCCGCGCCATGGCACGGGTTGGTTCGGGTCGGTGAAAAAGCCTATCGATAGCAGTTTGATGCCGTATTTTTCTATTGGTTCTATACGGGTTTTGCCGTCCACGTTGCTGGCCATGGGCCTGGCACCTTCCAGGCCGAACATGATGGGGATAGAGGGGCCATATATATCGGCATCTATTAGCCCAACTTTTGCACCGGTTTTGGCCAATGCCAGTGCAAGGTTTACCGATACGGTAGATTTGCCTACGCCGCCTTTGCCCGATGCTACCGCAATAATATTCTTTACGCCCGGTACGCCTGTGTTGCGCTGCGAGGTTACCCGCGAGGTCATATTAATACTTACTTCGATATCCTTGCTGATGAAATGCTTAATAGCGTTGCGGCAAGCGTTCTCTATAAGTGCTTTGAGCGGGCAGGCCGGGGTAGTCAATATCACCGAGAAGCTCAGCTTATGGCCATCTATAACGATATCCTGTATCATGTTGAGGGTAACCAGGTCTTTTTTAAGGTCGGGTTCCTCTACGTTGCTAAGTGCTTGTAAAACTTGTTGTTGGGTAATTTCCATATGCTTGAAGGCGCAAAAGTACGAAAACAGGGCACGCGCCGTGGTTATTAAGAAAAAACAATTTGCCGCAACAAAGCGTTGCAAGGCATCATATTTAGTTTAGTTTTGAAAATAATTTTGTCAAATGCGCCGAATCAACCCTAAATATCTCCGTATAGCAGGCATTGTTGTTGCAGTTATCGTAGTTATTGCGCTTATAGCCGGCAGCATTGCCTATTTTAAACGCGAGGCAATTCTGCAATCGGTTATCAGCAAAGCTAAATCAAAAGCCAAGAGGGATTATAATTTAGATGTAAAAATAGGCTCGGCCCATTTCACAGGCCTTGCAACAGTTGCTTTTACGGATATTTCGGTAGTACCCTATCAACGCGACAGCCTGCTATCTGTAAAGAAATTCGAAGTTAGCGTAAAAATCCTCCCGATGCTTTTCGGCAACATCAAACTGGGCGATGTAGTGTTGCAAAACGGGCACCTCAACTTCACCAATATTAAAGGCGTAAAAAACTTCGATTTCCTGTTCAAGAAGAAGAAAGACAGCACGCAAACCAGCCATAAACTTAACCTGGCCGAATTATCAGACAACCTCATTAATCAGCTGCTGTACAAAATACCCGATAACCTTTCGCTTAATAATTTCCTGGTTTCGGCAACAGATGATAGCACACGCATCACCATGCTGGCTAAATCGGCCCTTATCAACGATGGCAAGCTTGCATCTACCATTTTGGTGAATGACGGCATCGCCGCCTCTACCTGGCATTTAGATGGCAAGATGCACCCTTCTGATAAGGACATAGACGTGCGCCTGTATGCCGATGGCAAAAAGGTAGAATTGCCCGTGTTACAGAAAAAGTTCCACGTGCGCCTCAACTTCGATACCCTTACCACCAAGCTGAGCAAGGTAGAAAGCAACGATGGCGAAACCCAGATATTTACCTCCTGCGCGGTGCGCAACCTGCTGGTGAACCATGCCGGGCTATCGCTTAAGGATATCATCGTGCCTTCGGGTTCTATCGATGCCAACATCTTCGTAGGTGCCAACTATCTTTCGCTGGATAGCTCATCGGTTATACACCTCAAGAAGATAACCGCAAGGCCTTTCCTTAAGTACACGCTGAATCCGGTGAAGATTTACGAGATGAAGATAAACACCGGCTGGCTTAATGCGCAGGATTTGTTCGATTCGTTTCCTACCGGGTTGTTCGAATCTATGGAGGGCATGCAGGTGGCGGGCCGCTTGAATTACAGCCTCAATTTCTTTATGAACGCGCAGCATATCGATGATTTGGTGTTCGATTCGCGGCTGGATAACGATAACTTCAAAATCGTAAAATTCGGCAAAACCGATTTCAACAAGCTTAACAAAACATTCGTTTACACGCCTTACGAATACGGCAAGCCGATGGCGCCGCATGTAATTGGGCCCGAAAACCCGGAGTTTACGCCATTAGAGGAAATTTCGCCGGATGTGCGCAACGCCGTAATGACGGCAGAGGACCCATCCTTTTACCGCAACCGGGGTTTTGTGGATGAGTCTATCCGCAAATCGCTCGCTACCGATTTCAAGACCAAGCAGTTCACCCGCGGGGGCAGCACCATATCTATGCAGCTTATCAAGAACGCTTTTTTGGTGCGAAGCAAAACACTTTCGCGTAAAATTGAAGAGATACTGATTGTTTGGATAATGGAAAACACCCGCCTGATGAGCAAGAACCGCATGCTGGAGGTTTACTTCAATATCATCGAATGGGGCCGTAATGTGTATGGCATTGGCGAGGCTTCGCATTATTATTTCGGCAAATCACCATCAGAACTTACGCTGGGCGAAAGCATCTTTTTGGCCAGCATTGTTCCGAACCCCAAAGCCGGGCTTTATGCCTTCCAGCCCGATGGCTCTTTAAGGCCGGGCCTGCATGGCTATTTTAACCTCATTGGCCGCCTGATGGCCGGCAAAGGGCTTACCGAGCGCGATACCAATGCCTATGGTTTTTACAGCGTGCGCCTGAAAGAAAGCCTGCGCCGCGAAATGCCGACTGACACAGCCGTAGTGGATAGCCTAATAAAACAGACCGACGAAAACACGGACGTAGGCGTAGGCATACCTGCGCCTGAACTGGAAGAAAAGCGACCTACTTTTATCCAGCGCCTGTTCGGTAAAAAGGATACTACGCAAGCCGCCAAGGTGGAGGAACGGATAAAAGAGACCAACGACATGATCAAGGCCCGCATCAAACTGGAAATTGAGCAGATGAAAGCCGATTATAAAAACCGGATGAATAACGTAGATACTACAGGCCGCACTAATAAAGAGGTGAAAGAGGAGAAAAAGCGGCTGAAACAGGAAATGAAGGATAAAGAAAAAGAGATGCGCAGCCACCTGCCGTAGGGGTTGGGTTTTTAGCTGTAGCAAAACAACATAAACATCGTCCTGCTCATAAGACTCCTTAGTAGAACTCGTTTCAGGGCCCCACAGGGCGGGTCCGAAGGCCTCCTATGAAGTAGGCGGCTTGCACGCCGAATTAGCATTTGGCTCCCTTAATGATCGGGTGTTGAAATAAATCAGCATGACGACTATTTCAAACCCATCGATGCCATTAAATGTTCTTAACCGTTTTCTGCTGTCCGGCCATGCCGGCTTCTATTTGCTGCTTGCGGCAGCTTTCTGTTAAGGCTACGGCTATTAAAATGGCGGCGGCTATGTATATCTTTTTCATGGCGATAGATGTTTAGTATAGGTATGACGTAAGTTGCATGCGCACTGTTACAATTACATCGGCATAAAAACGAATTATTATATTTATTTGATATAAGTTTGCCCTCCTTTTTGCAACTTTACTTTTATGGCGATAGCATACCGGCACCAGATTGATGATGATACAGAGTTTGCCCTCTGGCGTATCGAAGAAGGGGCCGACGAATTGTACAGCCAGCTGCAGTTAGATGAGCACGAAAAAGCCTTTACCAAACAGCTGAGCAAAAGTAAGCGCTACCTGCACTGGCTGGGCACCCGCGTGCTGCTCCGCAAAATGCTGCGCACCGAGGAGTATATAGATTGCAAGGTTGATAGCCACGGCAAGCCTTACCTGGTTACGCTGCCTTACCACATTTCGTTAAGCCATTCCTTTGATTACGCCGCTGTGATGATCAGCAAAACCAGTCCGGTAGGTATCGATATAGAACAGATAAAAGAAAAGGTAGAGCGCATTGCCAATAGGTTTATGAGCGAGGATGAGCTAGCCTTCATACGCGAGCAAAATAAAATAGACCAGCTATACGTGTGCTGGTGCGCCAAAGAGGCCGTTTACAAATGTTACGGGCAAAAAGAGGTATCCTTTTTGGATAATATCATGTTGCAGCCCTTTGCGTTCGAGGGGCATGGCGTGGTAGATGCCAAACTGCAAAAAGGCGCTGTAGATATGGCCTACGAGGTGAATTATATCAAATACGAAGATTACATGATAGGATACGTGAAAGAGCAAGCGTGATGAAAAATAAAAAAGTGATTTTGCAGGATTGGGGACTTACCGACTATAAAATAGCCTGGGAAAGGCAGGAGCAGCTGTTTGCCGAAACCGTGGCCCTGAAAACCGCGATACGCAATCGCCAGCAATTAGTGCCTGCAGGCGATGAGTCTGTAGAAGAAATCCTCACGCCCAATTACCTGGTTTTTTGCGAGCACCCGCATGTGTACACCCTTGGTAAAAGCGGCAAAGCCGAGCACCTGCTGCTTGATGAGGCCGGCCTCAAGCAAAAAAATGCCGTTTATTACCCCATAAACCGCGGCGGCGATATTACTTACCATGGCCCCGGCCAGATAGTAAGCTACCCTATTTTAGACCTCGACAATTTCTTTACCGACATACACCTGTACCTGCGCACCTTAGAAGAGGCGGTTATCCTTACCCTCGCCGATTACGGACTTACCGCAGGCCGCTACCCCGGCTATACCGGCGTTTGGTTCGATGCTGATAACGATAAGGCCCGCAAGATATGCGCCATGGGCGTTCGCTGCAGCCGTTGGGTTACTATGCATGGGCTGGCCATGAATGTAAACACCAATCTCGATTACTTCAAAAACATTGTCCCCTGCGGCATAGATGATAAGGCCGTAACCAGCATGCAGCAGGAACTGGGCCACGAAGTTGATTTAAATGCAGTTCAAAAAATCCTTACCAGGCATATTTCCGTATTGTTTGGTATGGAGGTTTTATGAAACACTTATTAGCAGCGATATTTATAGCAGGCGCCTTTTTTGGCTGCAGAAAACAAATACAAGCACCCGTGACCTATAATAACAGCAACCCGAGCACGCCGCCCGTTGTCGTCGTGGATAATCTTACCTATTTGGCGCTTGGCGATAGCTACACCATTGGCGAGGCGGTAAATGCATCCCAATCGTACCCGTACCAATTGGCGGCGTGGTTGACTCAGGCGGGCCATGTTACCGCTAACCCCACCATCATCGCCCGCACCGGCTGGACTACCGACGAACTGATCAACGCCATCAACACCAGCGGCACCGCTGGTAAAAAATACAGCATCGTAACCCTGCTTATCGGCGTAAACAACCAATACCGCGGCTACAGCAAAACGGTTTACCGCAGCGAATTCGCAAAGCTTTTAAGTACGGCCATCGATTATGCCAACGGCAATAAATCGCACGTGTTCGTTATCTCCATACCCAATTGGGGCCTAACGCCATACGCAAGCGGTAATGACCGCAAAGCCATCGGCGATGACATCGCGCAATTCAATGCCATCAATAAAGACGAAACCAACAAGCAAGGCGTAGCCTGGGTAGATATCGGCCCGGCGTACAGCAAAACTGCGTCGGATGCTAGCCTCACAGCTGGCGACGGCCTGCATCCCGCCGCTGGTATGTACAGCTTGTGGGTACAAGCATTAGCACCCGTGGTGCTGGATAATTTGAAGTAAAACCCAAAGGTAGGGCTGTATCACAGGCACGTTAAAAAAACCAATCAAAATAAAACTTGGCTATTTATACTTTAGAATGGTGGCTATTTAAACACGGAGGTCACAAAGATAAAAACACAGAGATTACGGAGGTTTTATTGGGTTTAACCGAAAAAGCTCCGTGACCTCCGGTGCAAACCTCTGCGGACTCTGTGTTTAAATAGCCACCAAAATTTATTTTGTTGCTTAAGTTTGATTTTCACTTAGGATACAGCCTGCTCTCCCTCTTATTTCTCCATAATTGTTAGTTAATTGTGCAGAACAATAGCTTGTCCGCACCGGCGATTTGTGGTAATTTTAACCCCTCATCGCTAGCCCCATGATATTGTCAGACAAACGCATCCTCGAAGAAATAGAAAAAGGTTCCATCATCATCGAACCCTTTGATCGCGATTGCCTCGGCACCAACTCCTATGATGTGCACCTGGGCAAGCACCTGGCCACCTATAAAGATCGCGTGCTTGATGCCAAACTGCATAACGAGATAACCGGTTTCGAGATACCAAAAGATGGCTTTGTACTGCAGCCCAACACCTTATACCTGGGCGTTACGGTAGAATACACCGAAACACACCAGCACGTGCCCTTTTTGGAGGGAAAATCGAGCACGGGGCGTTTGGGCATAGATATACATGCCACCGCCGGCAAAGGCGATGTAGGTTTCTGCAACACCTGGACGCTGGAAATTTCCTGCGCGCAACCTGTAAAAATTTACGCAGGCATGCCTATTGGTCAGCTCATTTATTTTGTGGTAGAAGGCGAGATTGAAACCCTTTACAACACCAAAAGCAACGCCAAATACAACAAACCCACCACCCGCCCGGTAGAAAGTATGATGTGGAAGAACAAGTTTTAACCTATATTAGTTTATATATAAGTATTGCAGCCAATTAGCGTTGTAATGCAGTACGTTTACCCTCTATCGGTTATGGCATTCAAAAAACTTTTTCCCGGCATATTACTGGCTGCCTGCATAGCAGGTATTTTTGGGTTCGCGGCAATAGATGAACCCATTGGCAAAATACAGCAGCAGCTGGCCAAATGGGCCGATAATAACCCCGTAGAGAAAGCATACCTGCACTTAGATAAGCCCTATTACGCCGCCGGCGACGATATCTGGTTTAAAGCCTACGTTGTCAGTGGTAGCTACCACGAGTTAACTGCCCTTAGCGGGGTACTGAACGTGGACCTGACAGATGCCGCCGGCACCATAAAACAATCCCTTAAACTGCAACTGGACAAAGGCACCGCCGCCGGCGATTTTGCCCTGCCCGATACCCTGCAGGCAGGCATTTATCACCTCCGCGCCTACACCAATTACATGCGCAATGCAGGCAGCGAATATTTCTTCGATAAAGAAATCAGCATCATCAATACCATCAGCAATGCCAGTACCGTAACTACGGGTAAAAGCATGCTGGGTAAAGCTGCACCAGCGGGGGCAATAGTTGCCGCGCCATCCCTGCAGTTCTTCCCGGAGGGCGGCTCGATAGTAGTTGGAGTTGAATGCAATATGGCCTTTAAGGCAATGGGCGCCGATGGCCTGGGCCTTGATGTTAGCGGCACAGTAGCCAACAGCCAGGGCAAACAGGTAGCCACGTTCAAAAGCAGTCATTTAGGTATGGGCGTATTCAGTTTCGTGCCGATGCCGGGTGAGCGTTACACCGCTGCCATAACTTATGCCGACGGCGCGAAAAGCACCATCAGCCTGCCGCAAGCAACGGAAACAGGTTATGGGCTCGCTATTACCGATGCCGATGCGCAAAACCTATCCGTAAGGATAACCACATCGGGGGCAATAATGCAACAGTACCCCAACCGCGTATTAAGCCTGGTAGGGCAAAGCGCCGGCAAAGTTTACTATGCAGGCAAAGGCACGCCGGGCAGCCGCGAGTTTAAGGCAATCATCCCCAAAAGCAAATTCCCGGCAGGCATAGCACAGTTTACCCTCTTTACCGATGGCGGCGAACCATTGAACGAACGCCTCGTTTTTATCAACCGCGAACAACTGAAACTAAATCTGGCTGCCGATAAGCCGGTATCTTCTCCGCAGCAAAAAGTAAAGATTGATTTAAGCGCATTAAGCGGCGATAAACCTTCGGTGGGCAGTTTTTCGGTATCGGTTATCGACGAAAGCCAGGTACCGGCAGATGAGGACAGCGAGAACAATATCTTAGCCGGCTTACTGCTTACATCGGATCTAAAGGGCTACATCGAAAAACCCGCTTATTATTTCAATCACCCGGGCGATAAAGCCCGTGCCGATTTGGATGTACTGATGCTTACGCAAGGTTACCGCCGTTTCGAGTGGAAAGAAATTATGCAGGACAAGTTTGCCCCGGTAGTATTCCAGGCTGAAACAGCCTTGCAGGTATCAGGTACCATTACCACGCCCGGCGGCAAGCCCGTAGCTAATGCCAAAGTGCAGCTGATAGACATCGATAACGCCGCCTACCAAATTGATACCCTTACCGATGCGCGCGGCCGTTTTGCATTCACGGGCCTGGCGTTCGAGGATAGCATCCGGCTAATTATACAGGCCCGTACGTCAAAGAACAAACGCGACGTGGTAATTAACCTCGATTCCATCGCGCCGCCCGCTATTGCGGCCGGGCATGCTGCCTTACAGGTGAGCATCAGCGATAGCTTATCCGTTTACGCCGGCAGCAGCAAGCAACTTTACGATATGCAGCGGCGCTATGGCGTGGGCAACCATGTGGTATCCTTAAAAGAGGTAGTCATCCGGGAGAAGAAGGTAGCCCTTAAGCATTCGGCCAACTTAAACGGCGCCGGCAATGCCGACCAGGTGCTGCTGGCGAAAGATTTGCGCAACTATGGCTGCGCCGTTTTAAGCGATTGCTTGCAGGGGCGCTTGCTGGGCGTTATATTCCGCAATGGCATACCCTACTCTACGCGGGGTAACGGACCTATGCAGGTGATCCTGGATGGTATGTATGTAGAAGGCACCTTCTTAAACAGCATCAACTACAACGATATTGCCGCTATAGAGGTATTGCGCAGCGGATTTTCTTCGAGCATTTACGGCGGCAGGGGCGCCAATGGCGTAATCGTTATCACCACCAAGCATGGCGACGAAAACGGCGACACCTACAATGGCCCGGTAGCAGGCCGCGGCATCAAACCTTATTACCCTAAAGGCTACTTAAAAGCACGCACGTTTTATTCGCCACAGTACGATCAGCCTAAAGTAAACAAACAACTGGCCGACCTCCGTAGCACCATTTATTGGAACCCCTACGTGATTACCGATGCGCAGGGCAAGGCTTCTTTCGAATACTTTAACGCCGGCGGCAAGGGTGTTTACCGTGTAGTGGTAGAAGGCATTGATGCCGACGGCAACATTGGCAGGCAGGTTTACCGGTATAAAGTTCAATAAATACAGCAAATTAAGTCGGGGCTTTGCTATATTGCATTTGCTTAAACCGCTACCATGAAAGTAATACGTTTGCTGTTTTTCTTTCTGCCTGTTCTGTATGTTACGGTTGCCTTTGCACAAACCGATACCTCCTTTATAATCCGTGCCGACAATGCTATTGCCAGGCAACCGCCAGTAGAAAAAGTATATCTGCATTTAGATAAACCAGCCTACAACTTTGCTGATACCATTTGGTACAAGGCCTACACCGTAATCGGGCAACATCATCAGTTATCAGCTTTAAGCGGTGTGCTGTATGTAGAACTCATCAGCCCCAACGATACTTTGATTTCCCGGCAAATCCTAAAGCTCAGTGCGGGCACGGCGGCCGGGGATATACCTTTGGCTGCCACCTTGCAACAGGGTGTGTACCGTATCCGCGCTTATACCAAATGGATGCGCAACGCCAACGCAGGGCCTGCGTATTTTTACGGCCATAAAATAAGGATTGGTGGTATCCTTGCGCCATTCGCAGCAGCAAACAAACAAATTGCCCCGAAACCAGATGTGCAGTTCTTCCCCGAAGGTGGCAACTTGGTGGTTGGCATCCGCTCCCGCGTCGCCATAAAAGCCATTAACGGCAACGGACTGGGCGAGGATATCAAAGGTGTGATAGAAGATAATGCAGGCAACGTGGTAGCCGATTTCGCTACGCAGCATTTAGGCATGGGCGTGTTCGCCCTCATCCCCCAAAGTGGAAAAACTTACCGGGCAAAAATCATAAGCGCCGGGGAGTCGGTTTATACCGTCGATTTGCCCCACACAAAAGAGCAAGGCTATACCCTTGCAATAAACAACAGCCGCAGAGACAGCTTAGTCATAAAAGTAGCTATAAGCGATGCATTGCTTAAACAAAGACAAGGCAGTTCCTTTTACCTGCTGGCGCAATCGGCAGGCAAAATCTATTATTCCGCAACGGCTGTTTTAAATAGCCCGGTTTTTGGCGCGTCTATCAGCAAAAGCCGCTTCCCCTCGGGCATCTTGCAGGTTACCTTGTTTGATGATAAGAACCAGCCCGTAGCAGAGCGCATCGCGTTTATAAAAAGTAGCGACAGCTTAACACTAAAGTTATCTGCCCCTTCAGAGGTGTACAAAACAAGGCAGCCTGTAAAATTCAGTTTGGATGCCGCCGCAGGCGGCAAACCTGCCAACGGCACTTTCTCGGTAGCCGTCATCAACGAAACCGTATCGGGGGCAGATGATGCCTCGGAAAGCACCATTCTGAACAACCTGCTGCTAACATTCGATTTAAAAGGAAATATCGAACAGCCCAACTATTATTTCGGCAATAACAGCCAGGCCAAAGCCGATCTGGATGTGCTGATGCTTACCCAGGGCTACCGTAGGTTTGAGTGGAAACAGGCGTTGGCTGCCGAACCTGCACCCATTGCTTTCCAGCCCGAGAACTCGCTGGAATTGGTCGGTACCGTACAAACGATGGGAGGCAAACCGGTGCCAAATGGTAAGGTTGTGTTAACCGCGCCGCGTGATAATATCATTATAGATACATTAACTGATATTAACGGGAATTTCAGGTTTACCAAGCTGGATATAAGCGATACCTCTAAAGTTACGCTGAATGCAAAAAAATCAAATAATAACAATAATGTTCAGGTAACGGTATTAAATCCCGGTTATGCGGAGATTATAAAAGGCATGGTTGCCGATACCACAGCTTCTCAACTGCCGCTACAGGTAGCTGCTTTATTGCAGCAAAAATATGTCGATTACCAACAATTGCAAAAAGAGGCGTTGATAAAACGGGGCAGAGTGCTGAAGGAGGTGCAGATAAAGGCCAATCATATCCGCAGCGCACCTCAGCTTACCTATTCGTCAAACCTGAATGGCCCCGGCCACGCCAACCAGGTGATAATGGGCGATGATTTGAATATGAATGCCTGCGCTAACGTAGCAGATTGTTTGCGGGGGAAAGTGATGGGTGTTATGTTCGACGCGGATGGTAGTCCGAGAAACACGAGGTCTTTAACCAGTATTGGCGGGGGCGACAGGGAACACATGAAGTTGATCGTCGACGGAATTATGATTGAGGGGAGCCACCTTAGTGAGTTGAATTCAAATGATATTTACAGCATAGAAGTGCTGCGAAGTGCTGCTTATTTAGCCATTTACGGATCCAACGCACCCGGCGGTGCGCTGGTTATAACCATGAGGCGTGGCGAATCACGTGCCAGGCAAACATCGTTCTCGGGCGTTATTACTTTTCAATTCAGAGGCTTTACTCCAACGCGCTCTTTTTATTCTCCCAAATACACTGCTGCAACGCCACTGCCCGATACCCATAGTACGGTTTATTGGAACCCCTACGTGTTTACCGATGCGCAGGGCAAAGCCTCATTCGAATACTTCAACGCAGGCGGCAAGGGTGTTTACCGGGTGGTGATGGAAGGTATAGATGCCGATGGTAATTTGGGCAGGCAGGTTTACCGGTATAAGGTACAGTAACAATTTCTTTACCGTAAATTAGCACGATTTAATTTTCTTAGGGATTAAAACCTTTGGTATATTGGCGATGTAAAACAACACTTACCCTAAGCCCTATGAAGATTGCCCTCCGCCTGCTATTATTTTTTATTGTCGTATCGGTAATGCCGGCATTTGCCCAGCAGGATAGCTCCTTTTTGACCACCTCCGTAAATAACCTCAAGGCTACTTACGATGCCAAACCCATCGAAAAAGTTTACCTGCACCTGGATAAGCCCAACTACATCCCCGGCGACACCCTATGGTTTAAGGCCTATACCGTTGTGGGCAAAACGCACGCACTGTCTGCGTTAAGCGGTGTTTTATATGTAGAATTGATTAGTCCTACCGACTCCGTAGTAAAGCGTATTAACCTCAGGCTAACTTCGGGCATCGCCATGGGCGATTTTGCTTTATCCAATAAACTGAAGCCTGGTAACTACAACATCAGGGCCTATACCACCTGGATGCGGAACGCCGGGGCCGATTACTTTTACAACCAACGCATAAACATAGGCGGCATTACGCCCGGCCAGGTGGCTGCCATAGCGGCCAAAGTGAACCCCGATGTGCAGTTTTTCCCCGAGGGCGGCGAACTGGTAAACGGCGTACGCTCCAAAGTAGCTTTTAAGGCTGTCAACCCAAACGGTTCGGGCGAAAACATCAAAGGCAGCATTGTAGATAACGACGGCAACCTGGTGGCCGAATTTGAAAGCGCGCATGCAGGCATGGGCGTATTTGCCCTGTTACCACAGCCGGGCAAAACCTATTCGGCAAAAGTACAGCTTGCCGATGGGCGCACTTTTAATGTGCCGCTGCCAAAGGCGCAGGAAGCAGGTTACGTACTTTCGATAAACAACACCCGTGCCGATAGCCTTTTCCTGAGGGTATCGGCCAATGGCGCGCAATTGCAGGCCAAACAGAACAGCAGCTTCTTTTTGGTTGGCCAAAGCGGCGGCGAGGTGTACTTTACCGCAGCAGGCACCTTAAAAACCCCTGTTTTCGGCGCGGGAATAGATAAGGCGCGTTTCCCATCGGGCATCGTGCAGTTTACCCTCTTTGCCGATGGTCAGCCCGTGAATGAACGCATCGTATTCGTGCAGAATAACGATACACTGAAGATGGCGCTTTCATCCACTACCAAAACATACGGCGCACGTTCGCCGGTGAAGCTCAGCTTTAATGTAAAGAACGATGAGGGCAAGCCTGTTGCCGGCACGTTTTCGGTAGCAGTAATCAACGAGAGCCGCGTTGGCGCCGATGAAACCATCGAGGGGTCTATATTCAGCCATCTGCTGCTTACTTCCGATTTGAAGGGTTATGTCGAGAAGCCCAACTACTACTTCGTAAACCCCACCGATGCCAAACGCGCCGAACTGGATATGCTGATGCTTACCCAGGGTTACCGCCGTTTCGAGTGGAAACAGATCATTGCCGCGCCCGATGTCCGCATAGCCAATAAACCCGAAAAGAACCTCAGTCTGGAGGGCACCATCAAAACCACCGGCGGCGGCGTAGTTGCTAATGGCAAGCTGATGCTCACTTCCACCCGCGAAAATACCATACTGGATACCGTTACCGATGCCGGCGGCAACTTTAAATTTACCGACCTGATACTGTCCGATACCGCCAAGATAGTATTGCAGGCCCGCAAGCAAAACAATGGCAAACGGGTATCCATTTATGTAAAACAGCCCGATTACCCTAACCTCATCAAAAGCAACGCGCAGGATGCGGCCAATAACGATTTATCGCCCGATGCTTTGCAAAGAAGTTATGCGGCTTACCAAAGCCAGCTACACGATGATTCGTTGAAATATGGTAAGCAATTGGGCCAGGTGAACATCACCGGCAAAAAACTCGACAAAGGCGACCCCTATGCGGATAAACGCACCGTGGCCACCCGCTTTTTCGATATGAAACAGTACGCGGGCTACACATCCATGCGCGAGGTGGTACTGAAGGCATTGCCCTTTTACAAGGAAGTAGACGGCGGGCTTTCTACTACAGGCCGCAAAGGTGGCCCCGCCAATATCCTGTTAGACGGTACGCTGGTAAGCCTCGATAACCTTTATGCTTACCTGCCATCGGAAATTGAGAGCGTGAAGGCGGGCGACGCAGGCGATATACAGGAAGGGCAAAAACAAAGCGCTTTTTTGGTTATCACCACCAAACGCCGCGCCGGTACCGATACCACCGTGCTAAAACAGGTAAACATTACTGCCAAAAAGGTAAAGAAAAACGTAGTTACCCGTTCATCTAACCTGCATGGGCCGGGCAATGCGGACCAGGTAATTATGGGCGATCAGCTAGGGGGCGGCTGCGCCTACATAGCCGACTGCCTGCGTGGTAAACTCTTCGGCATAAATTTTAAAGCCGATGGCACGCCGGTGAATATCTCGCGGGGAGCCAATGCCGATATGGTAATTGAGGTTGATGGCAACCGCTTGGCTGGCAGCGAATTGAATAACATCAACGCTAACGATGTGAGTAGCATAGAGGTACTGCGCACTAATTTTGCCAAGTCGATATACGGCAGCGATATAGGGGGCGGGTTGCTTATTATCACCATGAAGAATGGCAGCGAACGAAAATACCTCACCGCCGATTCGCCCACCGGGCTCATCACCTATCCATTCAAAGGCTATTACAAGGCACGTACCTACTACACGCCAAAATATACCGCAGCCAATAAGGATAGCGGCATATTGGATTTACGCTCGGGCATATACTGGAAACCCGATGTGCTGACCGGGGCCGACGGTACCGCCATGTTCGATTACTTCAATGCCGATACCAAGGGAACCTACCGCGTGATAATTGAAGGTATAGACGATGATGGTAACCTGGGCCGGCAGGTGTATAGGTATAAGGTGGAGTAATTGCCCCTAACGCTTTAGTTTTGAAGTTTTTTGAGTAAATTTGCCCTAGATATGCCAACTGAAGTACAGGAAGAAACGCTCACCCTCGAAGAGATACTGGCCGGGCTGAAAGAGATGCACCGCCTTATTTTATGGAACGACGACCATAACACCTTCGATCATGTGATCTACTGCATGATGAAGTATCTGGATTATTCAGAATCGCAGGGCGAGAAAATTGCCTGGAAAGTACACAACGAGGGCAAGTGCGCTGTGCTGGAAGGCTCCTTTACCGAAATGGAAATATATCGCAAGATATTGCAGCAAGAGGGGTTGACCGTCAGCGTAGATTAATCCACCCTGCCGATGAGCGATATACTGCAAACACAACGCCTTAGCCTGCGGCAGCTCATCACCGCCGATGCACCATTTATCCTACAATTACTCAATACCCCGGGCTGGCTTAAATTCATCGGCGATAAAAAAGTATATACCCTTACCGATGCCGAAAATTACCTATTAAGCGGCCCCATAAAAAGTTACCACGACAACGGTTTCGGCCTGTATTTAATAGCCACCAAAGACGAGGAGGAACCCATTGGCATGTGCGGCATCATCAAGCGCGATACGCTCGATTGCCCTGATATAGGCTACGCATTGATGCCCCAAGCCATAGGCAAAGGTTACGCTTACGAAATAGCTGCCGCCGTACTCCAATATGCGCAACAAGATTTAAAGCTACCCGCTTTATGCGCCATTACACTCCCCATCAATACCCCATCAAAAAACTTGTTAGAAAAGCTCGGCTTTCAAAACCAGGGGCCGTTTATGATGGCCGGTAGCACCGAAACGCTGTTGCTCTATCGTATTTGAGGCGCGCATAGGCACTAAATACCATCGGTTAAAAACAGCTATTCATCTATACAAAGGGGCGGTCTATCTATCCTGTTTCCTCCACAAAAATATTTTATGGTCTTTTGCTGGCGTCCAACCTGGTTTACGGGTAAACCATGAGATTGGGTTTAGTTGAGGTTATTGATTTATCGGTAACGGTGCGCCCTGCGTGAGATACAGGGCGCATTTTTTATGGCCCCTGCCTACGTGTTTTTTTTTCCAGGTTTTATTTTGTAGAAATGCTGGAAAAACCCGGTGGAATTAGGGCTGCCGGAGGTAAGCCTACTTGCCCGAATGTCTCCTCAAACACAGGCTTAATTTGCCAAAACACCTTAAAAAACCTGTGTTTTTCGGAGCTTTTTAGGTGTTTTTCGCAATTTTATGGCTTTTTCTGTGCAGGCATCAAAAGGGCCAAATTCGCATGGAATGGCTGTTTTCGGCAAAAACCGGCGTGTAAAGGGCGAAAAAAAATTCCAGCTTTTTCCAATAAATTGCACATTTCCAGCTATAAATTTCCAGGAAATTCCAGCGCTGTTTGCATGGAAAAGCATCCAAAAGCTATATGTGATTGTTGCTATCGATGTTGACCCAGTGTGCTTCGCTTCTTGACGCAACTAAATCACATTCAACACCCGTGTTGTCGCGCCCATGATGCAAGGGCTATAAACTGTATTGCCCCCCCTAACATTTATTGCATCAACCTTAACATTCGAGGTCGGCCTTATTGCTTCGTGTTTCCTACTTTTATGCACCGGTTAAATCTAGTATATGAAAATCATCGCCATTTGGTTCGTATTGGCCCTTGCAACAGCGGGCAGCGTTTTTGGGCAGTCTGCATCCACTCCCCTCCCTGTGCTCATTCACAAAAACGGCCGCCATGCGCTGCTGGTAGATGGTAAGCCCTTTTTTATGCTGGGCGGGCAGGCTCATAATTCCAGCGCCTGGCCGGCAATGATGCCGCAAGTTTGGGCAGCCGCAGAAACCATGCATCTTAACACCCTCGAAGTGCCCATTTACTGGGAGCAGATAGAAGCCACGCAGGGTAAATTTGATTTCTCGGTGATAGATACCCTGCTGGTACAAGCCCGGCAGCATAAAGTGCGCCTGGTGCTGCTTTGGTTCGCCACCTGGAAAAACGGCAGCAACCACTACACCCCGCAATGGATGAAAGCTGATGCCGCCAAATACCCTAACGTAACCGGCCGCAAAGGGCAACCGGTAGATTCGCCCTCGCCCCACATAAAAGCTACGCTGGATGCCGACATCAATGCCTTTACCAACGTTATGCGCCACCTCAAAAAGGCCGACCCGCAGCATACCGTGATTATGGTACAGGTAGAGAACGAGCCCGGTGCCTGGGATACCATGCGCGATTATAGTGCCCTCGCCCGGCAACTGTTCGAAGGTGCGGTACCCGCCGAACTACTGAAGCCAGGCGTATTAGCCGCACTGAACCACACCGGCAGCAACCAGGGCAACTGGCAACAGGTATTTGGCGACAGGGCCGACGAGTACTTCCACGCCTGGAGCGTGGCCAGTTTCATTGGCAAAGTTGCAGCAGCAGGCAAAGCTGTTTACCCGCTGCCCCTATACGTGAACGCCGCCCTGCGCGACCCGCTGACCAACCCTATGGCCAACAGCTACGAAAGCGGCGGCCCAACTGACAACGTGATACCGATATGGAAAGCTGCCGCCCCGGCTATAGACATACTAAGCCCGGATATTTACCTGCAAGGCAGCGAACGGATATTGAAAGTACTGGAGCTTTACGGTAGGGCCGATAATGCCCTCTTCGTGCCCGAAGCCAGCATAACGCCAGATATGGCCAAATATCTTTACGAGGTGATTGCCCGCGGCGGCATAGGCTTTTCGCCCTTCGGCATCGACAGCAACCACCCCGATGCCAAACGCACCGAACCAACCGACCGCCTTGCCCCTTACGCGCAGGAATACACAATGGCTGCCCCCATGATGCGCGAACTGGCGCAATGGGCCTTTGAGGGCCGCATAAACGCGGTTGTAGAGCGCGAGGATAACGCCAAACAAACCATCAACCTGGGTGCCTGGGAAGCCACTGTAACCTTTGGTAGCGGCTGGCGCGGCAACGATGCACAGGCAAATGCCAAACCCCTTGGCCGTGCCATGATCGTAAAACTAAGCGAGAATAAATTCATCCTGATAGGCTCGCTGTGCCATATCACCTTTAAGCCGCTGGGTAACAATGCAGGCAAGGTTTGGCAATATGTAAAAGTAGAAGAGGGCCGGTACAGCAATGGTGCGTTCAGGCCCATCCGCATACTCAACGGCGACGAAACCGACTGGGGCGGCCCACGCTTCGGCGAAACGCCAACGGTGCTGCAGGCAACGCTTAGCGTGAGATAGCAGTCCGGTAGCAGAATTGCAGGCACTGTTAACGCGCTTGAAAGAAAAACACTAAAAAGAAAGCCGCATTGTAATGCATACAACGCGGCTTTTTTTTAGTTCCTTGCCTGTTATTTCTTCAGGCCTATTTCCCTTAGCCTTTCGTCCAGGTATTCGCCGGCGGTGATATCCGTATAAACTTTAGGGTGCTCCGCATCAATGGTTGATGGCAGGCTGGTTAAATCCATATTTGATTTCGGGTGCAGGAAGAAAGGCACCGAAAACCGGGAGTTCTTCATCTGCTCGCGCGGCGGGTTTACTACACGGTGTGTGGTAGATTTTAGCTTGTTGTTGGTGAGCCTCTGCAGCATATCGCCCACGTTCACCACCAAATCTTCGCCGAAAGCGGTTACCGGGAACCATTTGTTTTCGCGGGTAAGCAGCTCAAGGCCGTCGGCACTGGCACCGATAAGCAACGTAATCAGATTTATGTCTTCGTGCGCCCCTGCACGTACGGCATCATCAGGCAAAGCATCCGGGTTTTCTATCGGGAAGTAGTGTAGCGTGCGCAGTATCGAGTTGCCGTGCGCAACCTTATCGTCGAAATAATCCTCGGGCAGTTCCAGGTAAACAGCTATGGCGCGCAACAGATGCTTGCCAGCCGCTTCCAGCTTTTTATAAACCTCTTCAGTAGTGCTATTGAACTCCGGCAGTTCGGCCACTTCCATATTATCGGGATAGTCCTCCTTGCTGGCAGTGGCTTCGGGGTCTACCTGGCCTATCTGCCAAAACTCTTTCAAATCGGGTACTTTAAAGCCTTTTGCAGTCTCTTTGTTTTTGCCGGTGTAACCGCGCTGGCCTGCAAGCGCTGGTATCTCGTATTGCTGTTTTACGGCCTCGGGCAATGCAAAAAGCGCTTTTACCTGCTCATATAGTTTATCCATCAGCTCTTTGCTAAGTCCATGGTTGGTCACGGTAACAAAGCCTGTTTGGTTAAAGGCTGCGCCGATGCTGTCAGAAAATTGCTTCTTTTCTTCGGCGGTGCCGTTTATATAGGTATTAAGATCGAGACGGGGAATGTTTACGGTGCTCATAAGTGTTGTATGATTATTGCGTGCAAAATTATCAAAAGAAAAATGCTTTGGTATGACCGGGAAAAAAAATGTAGGCCTGCATTTTGCTATACAATATAAGGCTTAAAACTATTTATTGTTTAAACGTTTTGTATTTCGGCAAGTCATACTTGCAAATAAGCCTATTACACCTGAATTATTATGAAAATATTAACCAAAATATGGGGGACAGCACTATTAGTCATACTATTGATGGCTATAGCCCCTGCAAAAACTTCCGCACAAAACGGTAGCCAATACATCTCCACGCAGGAGTTCTACGATCAGCTTTCGCCCTATGGTATATGGGTTTACGATGCCAAATACGGCGACGTATGGGTACCTGATGTTGACGAGGCTTTTCGCCCTTATGCCACCAACGGGCATTGGGTGTACACTTCGTATGGCAATACCTGGGTATCTGATTATGATTGGGGATGGGCTGCTTTCCATTATGGCCGCTGGACTTTTGACGATTACTACGGCTGGGAATGGGTACCCGGCAATGAATGGGCACCTGCCTGGGTTGACTGGAGAGAAGGCGACGGCTACTATGGCTGGGCACCGATGACACCTGAAGTGGCCTTTAATGCATCATATGATGATGATTATTTCGACACCTATTCTACCCCCGATTTTTACTGGTCGTTTGCGCCGTACGCTTACATTAATTATACAAACGTATATCAATACTGCGTGCCATATGCACGTGTACATACTATATACGGGCGCAGTAATTTTATCCGCAATACATACCGGTATAACAACCGTGTGTATGTAAGCGGCCCACGCCGCGACGAGATACAGCGTTATACCCGCAGGCCGGTAAGGTTGTACACCATCAATAATGCCGACCGACCATCGCGCAACAGCTTTAACCGCAATACAGTTAATTTTTACAGGCCCGATGTACGCCGGGATAGAGGCGCACGCCCTCAACGCGTGATAGATGGTGCAGCCTACAGGCAGCAGAACCCTAACCAACAGATAGGCGGCCACGACAGTCGCAACAGGCAGGTTACGCAGCGCGGGAACGTAGCCCGCCTGGCCAACGAGGTGCGTTCTAACGATAGCCGCTTTATACGCCCTAACAACCGTGCAGGTATCAACGCACCGGTATTGAACGGAAACCCGGGCAATGGCCAGGGCAGCCAAACCGGGCAGCAAGGTAACGGCGGTTTTAACCGCAGAGGAAACACAGGCAATGCCGGCCAGCAAGGCGCTGGCAACCAAAGCGGACAGCAAGGCAACGGCGGTTTTAACCGCAGAGGAAACGCAGGCAATGCCGGCCAACAAGGTGCAGGCAACCAAAGCGGGCAGCAAGGTAATGGCGGTGTTAACCGTAGGCCAAATAACGCAGGCACCACCGGCCAGCAAGGCGATGGCGTAAGACAGCCACGCAGGCCTACCGACGTAAATAACCAACAACAACAAGCCGACCAGCAACGCCAGCAGCGCGATCAGCAACAACAGCAGATGCAGGTGCTGCGCGACCTGCAACAGCAACAACAGGTTCGTGACCAGCAGGCTGAGCAACTGCGCCAACAAAGGCAGCAGGCAGATCAGCAAAGGCAACAACAGCAAGTTGGCGATCAGCAAAGGCAACAACAGCAACAGGTTCGTGACCAACAAGCTGAACAATTACGCCAACAAAGGCAGCAGGCAGATCAGCAAAGGCAACAACAGCGGGGCCGCGATCAACAGCAAATTGGCGACCAGCAAAGGCAACAAGCCCAACAACAGCGGGACCAACAGGCCGAGCAATTACGCCAACAACAAGCTCGCGATCAGCAAAGGCAGCAGGCAGATCAGCAACGCCAACAGCAAACCGACCAGCAAAGGCAGCTGCAACAGCAAGCCCGCGACCAGCAAGCCGAGCAGCTACGTCAACAACGCCAGCAACAGGCAGAACAACAAAAGCAACAACAGCAGCAAGCCCGCGATCAGCAAGCTGAACAGCTACGCCAACAGCGCCAGCAACAAGCTGAACAACAAAAGCAACAGGCAGAACAACAACGCCAACAGCAGGCTGAGCAGCAAAGGCAACAGGCAGAACAACAACGTCAACAGCAGGCTGAGCAGCAAAGACAACAGGCAGAGCAACAACGCCAGCGCGACCAGCAACGCCAGCAAGATCAGCAACGCCCTCAGCGGCCTGCCCGCCCTTAATATAACTTAAGAGCAAATTGCAAAAAAGCGGCCCGGAAAATACATTCCGGGCCGCTTTTTATATTCGCTTTTTTTGGAAGAACTACGGTGTTACGATAAAGCTGCCAACCAGCAGCGCCAAAACCTGGTCCTTAGTGAGTGGCTCGTCAAAAGCACCGGTAACTACAGCTGCCGAAGCCAGGGAGCTTAAATTTACACCGCCTTGCGTTACGTTTTGCTCGCCATCGTAATTGCCGTTTGCGGCAGCAACACCGGTATCATTACCTAATGATGCTGTGCTAACGATGTAAGGTTTAATGGTAGGCATGGCGGTAGCACCGTTGGCAATATCGTTGCGCAATTTACGTATAGCCGAGGCATGCCTTGCTTCAACAGCGTGGATACCTAACGCCGCGGTTAACACCACTTGGTTGCCCAATAAATTGGGGGCTTGGCCTTTGTATGCGCGCACGCCGGTATCTTCAAACACCTGAGCTACTGCTAAAAATGTATTATAGTTTGAGAAAACCGTAGGGAACGGCCCGCCGCCTTTGTTATTGCCGCCGGTAAAATCAACGGTTGGCGCACTAACTGCTGTGCCGCCCGATGCTGCGATTACATTCTTCAGGAAGGTAACGTGCAGGTTCTCGTCATTAGTAACCTTGGAGATGTAAGATTGATCTGCCGAAGGTATCAAGCCGGCGGTAGCCATCCCTTTATTGTAGAAGCCCGCTTCCAGGTACTCCAGCGTAAGGGCAAAATTAAGAACATCCACAACCGGGGTAGATGCCGCGGCGCCGTAGGCCTTTTTAAACATGGTACCTAAGGCAAAGGGCATTGCTGCCAGGGCTACTTTAGAGCCAAAGCTGGTGATGTTTTTGATAGCGGCACGGCGTGGGTTCAACCTATCGTGTATCTCCGGATCAACTTTTTCTATTCCGTCTAGTATGTTAAATAAATTCATGGCAATGTGGGATTATTTTAATGGGTAATTAAAACTGGCTGCATAAACTTTAGTTTTAAGCAGCGTATTGGCGGCAGCTAGTACCTGGGCAATAGTCGCCGATCGGTTGATCCCGTTCTCGTCTACCTGGTCGGGCTCAACAAAAGTGCCGGGGGTAATTAGGTTGGCAATCAAAGCAGCGTGCCTTGCCTCCACAGAAACTATCTTACCTGCAATGGTCAAATAATCCGGATTCTGGATAAGGTACCCTGCACCATCGTAGGCGGTAACGCCTGTATCCTCCAGTGTTTTGGCGGCTTTAAGCACCTGGCTGCGGTCGCTGAAGTTAATGGTAGAGAAATCGGGTGTTAAAGATACGATAGCAGATGAGCCTAAAGCCGTCTTGAAAAAATCGCGGTGCAGCACTTCATGGTCGCGGATGTCGGTAAGATAAGCCGTTTCGGCAATGCTTATGCCGCTGTAAGGCGTAGCAATTACCTGCAGATAAAATGCGGCCTCTAATTGCTCAAGAGCGTAGGCATAGTTTAAGATACCGATATCTCCCATCCCGATATCGATATGGGGGAGCATGCTGGTATCTACAGGAGGGTTGTCGTAGCTCTTGCTGCACGAGGATGCACCCAGCACGGCCACAGCTGCGGCACCGGCACCGGCATAACGCAAAAATGACCGCCTGGCCATATTTACGCCGCCTGTTGTTTGGTTAGTTTCTGTTTTCATAAGTACAATTATTAGCTTGTAGGTTTTAATTATGAAGATTAACGAAAGCTAGCAGTTAAGGGATTTAACTTGCCGGGAAACTTATCAGCCAAAACGGGAGTAGCTAAAAAAGGCGTAAGCTTTTTAAAACAAAAAAAGGCCGGAAAACTCTCGCAGTATCCCGGCCCTACATCTACCTATGAAAAACACCCTTTGAGAAGGGTATTAACTCTAATTCAATCTTTGTGCCGAAACTCAAAAAGGCTTAATTGATACGAAAAAAGCCCCTTTTATAAATGCCGAATAATTAATTGTGGAAATTGCTTCACGTTTTATGGTGCGTATTTCCCCAAACCGATAATTTGCATTATAAAAAACACAATTGCAGCCAATTAGTTGTTATTAGGTAATTGCAGTACAAGCTCCCAATATCACAGCAGATGGATTATAATGTATATTTATTAGCCACCGATCCCAAGAACCCCTGTCGGGACGTAATCCATTCGAGGGACACCAGCCTGAAAATAAGGGTGTACTGCCTGAATAACGACACCTTTAGCGCCGATGCCAACGAGATACAGCTTTATGGCTATGCCCATGATAAGCTATATGCTTTCGAAACCATCCATATTTCTGCCGAGGATGCCCTGGATGTGGTGAGTGCCATACAATGGTATGCGGATTATATCGACTTCCCCGAGATGGAAATCTTGCCCGAGGACCCCAGGCAGGGGCAAGACCTGGCCGTATAAGCCAGTACAACAGTCTCACTATCTACAACTTAAAAATATTTTAAATTTTTTTTTGCGGGTGAAGAAGCAATTTCTATATTTGCAATCCCAAAACGAAGGGATTTATCCACGAGTAGAAAGGAAAACAAAAAAGGGAGTTTAGCTCAGCTGGTTCAGAGCATCTGCCTTACAAGCAGAGGGTCACTGGTTCGAACCCAGTAACTCCCACAGAAGCCTCACAGAAATGTGAGGCTTTTTTGATTTTTAAAAAAAGTCAATAATATTTTCTTACCAACGTAAGAATTGATTGAGAGCATTAGATTCTCTAGGTTATTAAATTGGACCCCTTTTTATTAATATTACTAATATTCATACTGCTAAGAACCATTTAATTGTTTTGCTGATGACGCCGTTACGTAATACAAATTTTTTAAATCTTTTATTAGATTATTCAAGAGAGGAGCACCTTAATGTTTTATACTCCAACATTGAACCCATTGATTACAAAATCGAAACGATAAAAAGCCCAAATTGGACAAATGAACAATGGCTAAGCAATAACGAGCTACCTTATGTTGCACTTTCGCACCTTTTAGATTCTTATTATTGCCTTCCTAACCGTCCAGATATGGCTTTTACGCATCTTTGGAAATCAATTAATAATACTTACAAAACTTTTAGCATTGTTGATTATTCCTCACCGAGTGACTCACAGGGTGTAAGTTCTTTAGTGGATAGGATATTTCAAATTAAAGATCGAAAAATAAACCCCAATACTTCGATTATCGACCTATTAGATCAATATTTTGCTTTAATGCCCATAAAACCCCTGAAATTTGTTAGCAATATTCTTCTTAAAAATTATGCAGTTCACGAGGCTGGAATAGAAACAAAATACACCAGTTCTAGTTATTTTACATTCAAGGCTAAGTATGAAAACATTTTCACTCCCTTTGTAAGCACTTATGGTAATGCTTATAAGAGAATAACTAATCCGTCTATCGTTCTGAATAAAGTTGAACTAAATATTACCAACCTTGAAAAATCAAAATCTATTCCTGATAGCTTGGCTTTAAAGCTCAAAGAACTTGTTGTAACTAAAGAAACGAATGTTTCTTCATCGGATCATGCCAGTACACACCAAATACGGTTTGTAGACGAAAGACAACAAATAGATTTTGTAATTCGCATGATATTATATTCCATTCGTAATAGTAGCGTTCACGGAAATGTAGTGTCTAGGCTTAATAGCGACTTTATCTCACAAGATTCGTTAAAGGCTGCTATTTATATATACTTTTTGGGGCATTTCATCTTAAGTATAGGTTTGTATTGTTCAAACAAGCTAACTATTGAGGATTTGGGAATCAATTTGTCCAATAAGGCTATCTTAGAACAAATATTAAGTTCTTAAGTAAGGAACTATTATGCAAAAACTACCTCAAAAAATTACTTGATGCGGCAATAATTAATGCAACATTACGTCGTGCCAATCATCAAAACTGCCAATATCACACCTCCTAACACTCCGGCAAACTAATCGGGATATTTATCGCCAGCCCACCATCCGATGTTTCTTTGTATTTGGAATTCATATCCAGGGCGGTGTGCCACATGGTGCGCACTACGGCATCCAGGCTTACTTTGGCTTTATCGGGGTTGCTTTGCAGGGCCAGTTGGGTTGCGGTAATGGCTTTTATGGCACCCATGGTGTTGCGTTCTATGCAAGGAACCTGTACCAGTCCGCCTATAGGGTCGCAGGTGAGGCCCAGGTGGTGCTCCATTGCAATTTCGGCGGCCATAAGCACTTGCCGCTGGCTGCCGCCTAAAACCTCGGTAAGCGCCGCTGCGGCCATAGCCGATGATACGCCAATCTCGGCCTGGCAACCGCCCATGGCTGCAGATATGGTGGCCCCTTTCTTAAATATACTCCCCACTTCTGATGCCGTGAACATGAACTGGATAATCCTATCCTCGTCGAAGCCATCGCAAAAGCAGATAAAGTATTGCAGCACCGCCGGTATTACTCCTGCTGCGCCATTGGTAGGTGCGGTAACTACGCGCCCAAAGCTGGCGTTCTCTTCGTTAACGGCCAAGGCGAAGCAGCTTACCCAATCTAATATATTCTGGAAGCTGTTACCTGTTTCGCGGATGGCGGCCACCCACTCTGTATAGTTATTATAGGTTCGTTTGCCCAGCAGGCGTTTATTGAGCGCGCATGCACGGCGGGCAACATTGAGGCCGCCGGGCAGGTTTCCGGGGGTATGGCTGCCGCGGTACATGCACTCGGTAAGTACCTTGAAAATTTGCAGCACGCCCGCGCGGGTTTCGGCTTCAGCTCGCCAGGCCAGTTCGTTCTCGGCAACTACTTCCGATATCTTGAGGCCGGTTTTCAGGCACCAGTGCAGCAAATCGCCGGCGGTATCAATAGGGAAGGGCAGGTCCACTTCCGCCTTATGCGAAGCATCGGCACCCTCCTTTACCACAAAGCCGCCGCCGATTGAATAGTAGGTTGCCGTTACCGCTTTACCGTTGCTGAGGAAAGCCTGAAATGTGACGGCGTTCGGGTGAAATGGCAGGCTCTCGGTAAACAAAAACAACATATCATCGTCGAAATGGAAGCTGATAGCTTTTGTACCGCCTAGTAGCAATTGGTGGCTGGTGTTGATGCTCGCAATTTTACTATCGATTTTATCTACCTCAAAAGTAACCGGGTCGTCGCCACTTAGGCCAAGCAGTATGGCAATATCGGTGCCGTGGCCTTTGCCGGTTTTGGCCAATGAGCCATATAGCAGCACCTTAACTTCCACCACGAGAGGCAAAGCGCCCTCTTGGGTAAGCTGGGCCACAAATTGCTGCGCCGCGCGCCATGGGCCAAGCGTGTGCGAGCTGGATGGCCCAATGCCTATCTTAAACATATCGAATACAGAAATTTGCTCGCGTTGCATGGGCGTAAAGATAGGGTTATACGGGCTGTTTAACCAACAATAAACATGGTGGAAAATTAAAGCAACTTATCCTATTTGCGGGTTCAGGTTCAGTAAAACGTGCTGATGATCTTTGATAATGGTTTGCAGGAATTTATAATTATTTAGGCCTTCGGGCGGGGTGATATCCAAATGATCCTGGATTTTTTTAGCCATATTATCTACGAACGCCATATTGCCCGTTTTGAGGAAATGCCTGAGCACCTCGTGAACCAAGGCAATATCCTGATCAGAAAGGTTTGTCGCCTCCATAAAAACGGGCTGGTATTCTTCATCGGGCAGGGTGGTGTTGAGCTCGTTTATGCCGGCCTTAGGTTTGGTTTTGATTAGGGTAGTATTCGCAACTATATCACCTATGCGCTGCTTGTTCTCGGTTACGGCTACAGAAAATATGGCCACTGCGGGTACCGCCAGCGTAAAATCGGCCGCACGGAAGAGGTAACGCAGCAAGTATTGCCCCAGGCGGGGCCTGCCCCCGTCAAGGCTCACCACCCTTATCTTCATCACGAATTTGCCCAGGCTTTGCCCGTTGAACACTACCTCGCATATCAGATCGTAAAAGGCATAGAACACGAAAAATAATATCTGCGGTAGCGTAAAGCCAAACAAAACCGACTTTGACATAAAAACATCAAACAGCCACAGGTAAATAAGCCACAGGGCTAAAAACAAAGCATAGTCTATAATGCGGGCGATGGTGCGCTCGCCAATACCGGCAACTTCGTAGTCAATGTCAATATTTTGGGCCGTTTTTATCCTGATGGTATGCATACCTAACAAATATACTTTCCAATTATCATTTATTTAATTGGCATTTACTTTTTTGTTGTTATTTTAAACAAAAATATCCTAAGCCACAGAAGCAATGAGAGAGGCCCTGTTTATTAAGCAACGTACCGAAAAATGGAAGGAGTTCGAGAACATCCAGGGCAACGATCCGGATGTGCTGGCCAGCCAGTTTATCATGATAACCGATGACCTTGCTTACGCCAAAACCTTCTACCCTAAATCAAACACTACCAACTATTTAAACGGGCTGGCATCGCGGTTTCATCAAAGCATCTACAAAAACAAAAAGGAGGATCGCAACCGTTTCCTGCTTTTTTGGAAGGCAGAACTGCCTTTACTTTTTTACCAATACCGCATGCAACTGCTTTACTCGTTTATCTTTTTTTTTACCTTTTGCATGATGGGAGCACTCTCTGCCAAGTACGATGATACCTTTGTGCGGTTGATATTGGGCGACTACTACGTAAATATGACCAACGAGAACATCGATAAAGGCGACCCCTTTAACGTGTATAAAGATAAAGATCAGGTGATGATGTTTTTCCAGATAGCCGAAAACAACCTTTATATCACTGTAATCAATTTCGTTGCCGGGATCTTCTTCTCTATAGGTACGCTTTACATTTTATTACAAAATGCTATTATGCTGGGCTCCTTCCAATATTTTTTCATCGCCAAAGGCCTGGGACTGCAATCCTTATTGGTTATATGGATCCATGGGACCCTTGAAATATCCTGCATTATCATAGCCGGGGGTGCCGGGCTCATTCTGGGCAATAGCCTTATATTCCCCAAAACTTACAGCCGGATAGCTTCGCTTAAAAAAGGCGCAGCCGATGGCATGAAGATAACGCTGGGCATATTGCCCATAGTGGCACTGGCAGCAATTTTCGAAAGCTTTGTAACCCGCCACACCGAAATGCCCAAATGGCTTAGCTGCAGCATCCTGCTTGGCTCTTTTTTATTCATCATAGGCTACACGGTGATATATCCCGCCAGGTTGGTCCGTAAACTTAATATCATCCCTCAAAAATGAAACCGAATATAGAACTGAGGCAAGCGCGCAATTTCGGCGAAATCATCAACGATAGCATCCTCTTCGTTACCCAAAACTGGAAACCCCTCCTTAAAGCATTCTTTGTTTTTTGTGGCTTTTTTATGGCTGGCAACATCATTTTCTCCATATTGATGCAACTGAAAGTCGTAGCCATACACAAAAACGACCTTAGCGATTACCGCCGTTCGGGGCTTTCGTTCCTGGGCGTAGAGTATCTGATGGTGCTGCTGTTCTCGTTCCTCAACATTATCTCCATCATCACAACCAGCCTTTGCTATGTTGCTTTATATAAAGAAAAGGGCAACCAGCCACCAAACGTTGCTGAAGTTTGGGTGTATTTCAAATACTATTTTTGGCGGGTAACCTATTCTGTCTTTATACTGGGGATCATATTGATGTTTGCCGTATTCATCTGCTTTTTGCCGGGAATGTTTTTCGTCACTATTGCCGGGAGTATGGTGGGCGGTTTTGTTGCATTCTTCTGCGTATTGCTGCCCATGGTTTATTTTGTTACGGTACTAACCATGCTGTTCCCTATTATGATTATGGAGAACGGCGGCCTTTGGTATTCCTTCGGCAAATGCTTCAGGTTAATCAAAAGCCGCTGGTGGAACACCTTCGGTGTGGTTTTCGTAACCGCTATAGTAGTGTATGCGGCCTACCTGCTGGTTGCCTTGCCGTTCGGCGTGCTATCGGGCGGCAGCCTCCAGTTCCTGGCTTATAATGTTACAACCTATATCATAGTTGCTTATAGCATCATCATCAGCCTGATGCAGGCAATAAACATATTGCCTATGGTAACGGCAGGCATTACCTACTTTAGCTATGTGGAAGAGAAAGAAAGCCTGGGCCTTTGGGAGCGCATAAACGCCCTTGGCGACGCCGCAGCAACAACCACTTATCCTGACGAAACCCCAGACGAGTACTGATGGATGTGCGCAGATTTTTATTGATGCTCTTGTTTGTTTTTGGGGTGACATCTATAACGTATAGCGCACCCGGCAAACCCGCGCCCAAAAAACCCGCGGTAATACGGGTTGATAGCAGCCGACTGCAGCAGCGCTATTTTGATAACAAAAAGATAAGCGGTTATTCAAAAGACCCTGAGCTTAAATACGACAAGAACGATTTGGAGGGCGAAAGCCTATGGAACCAGTTTTGGGATGCTTTTTGGCGATGGGTGAGAAGGCACCTTTTTGCCAGTAAACAAACAACCGATTTAGTTTATTACATCATCATTGCCATAGGTGTATGCTTAGCCACCTATATTTTGATGCGCGTATCGGGTATCAGCACATCGTCGTTACTGCGGGGCAAGGCGAGGGCTGTGCCGCTACATTATTCGGAATCTACCGAGGACATACACCTGTATGACTTCGATAGCGAAATAGAAAAAGCGGTGACTGCGGGCAACTACCGGCTGGCGGTGCGCCTATACTATTTGTACACCCTTAAGCAACTGCACGATGCCCACCTGATAAACTGGAAGATAGAAAAAACAAACTCTGCATACCTGGGCGAAATACCCGATGGCGAAAGGCGGCAGCTCTTCGGTTTGCTTACCCGCAGGTTCGAATACATCTGGTACGGCAATTTCTACATCGATACCAACGCTTTCAACGAACTGAGTGCGCAATTCAAGCAATTTAAAAAGGCTATCAAATGAAAGATTTCAAAGTCTACCTCAGCATAGCCTCTATATTCCTACTGGTTTACCTGGTGGCCGAATATAAACGCCCCAAACCTATCGACTGGACACCCACCTTCCTGAAAAAGGACAAGATACCCCTGGGTACTTATGTGCTATACAATCAGCTGCGCGATATTTTCCCCGGGGCGGATATAAAAACATACCGCGAGCCGGTGTACAATGTACTGGCCGACCATGGCATCAAACACGCCACGTATATCATCATTGCCGATGAAGTAAACATTGACAAAGCCGATTATCAAAAACTCAGTGCCTTTATAAAACAAGGCAACGATGTTTTTATAGCGGCCACCTATTTTGGCGATGTTTTGGGCAAAGAGCTAAAGGTGGAAGCGGATAGTTATTCGGAGTATCGCATGGATGACGATACCATCCATTTCATGAACCCAAAGCTCGACACCAACATCAATTACCTCGTGCAAAAAGAGCTGCCCAGCGCTCATTTCGGAGCTTTCGATACGTTAAAAGCTGTTGTATTGGCACACAACATCCATAACCAAAGCACGTACATCAAATTCCCTATGGGCAAAGGCGCGCTGTACCTTAACACCAACCCGCATTTGTTTACCAACTACGGCCTGCTGGGCCAGGGCGGGGCGTTATACGCATCTACGGCATTGTCATACTTGAAAACCGATAAGGATTTGATATGGGACGAATACTACACCCTGGGCCGCGACGGAGAGCAATCGGTAATGCGGGTATTCTTCAAATCGCCTCCCCTTAAATGGGCCTATTACCTGGCATTTGCAACGCTCATTATTTATGTACTGTACCAGATGAAACGGCACCAGCGCATTATACCCATCGTAGAGCCATTGGCTAATAGTACCCTAGGCTTTGTGCAGGTAGTGGGCCAGCTTTACTACGAAAAGCGCAATAACCAAAACATCGCGCAGAAAAAAGCAAGCTATTTTTTAGAACACCTGCGGCAGGATCACCGCCTGGTAACCACCGTACTCGATAAAGATTTTACCCAAAGCTTTGCCAATAAAACAGGCATCGACTACGCCCTTGCCGAAAAACTGGTAGCCGCCATCAGTTACGTAGAACGCCATGCCGTAGTTACCGACCGCGAACTTATCCAACTAAACCAGCTCATAGAAAATTATTATACCCAAACCGGCTCATATGGAAAATGAAAATTTTGAACAACGTACAGATCTTGGCAAGCTTAGCCATGCGGTTGCGCAAATAAAAGCAACCCTTGCCAAAATAATAGTAGGGCAACAACAGGTAATAGACCTCATTATTGCCGGCATACTGGCCGATGGCCATATACTGATAGAAGGCGTGCCTGGTGTTGCCAAAACGCTTACCGCTAAGCTTGTTGCCAAAGCCATAGATGCGAAGTATTCGCGCGTGCAGTTTACGCCCGATTTAATGCCGTCTGACGTGCTGGGCACATCGGTATTCAACCCGCAAAACGCCTCTTTTGAATTTAAGCGCGGCCCTATATTCGGCAATATCATACTGATCGACGAGATAAACCGTGCGCCCGCCAAAACGCAGTCGGCCTTGTTCGAGGTGATGGAAGAGCGACAGGTGACCATGGATAGTCACACCTACAAAATGACGGAGCCATTCATCGTGCTGGCTACCCAAAACCCGGTAGACCAGGAAGGCACCTACCGCCTGCCCGAAGCACAGCTGGACCGCTTCCTTTTCAAGATCGAGATAAAATACCCTTCACTGGAGGAGGAAATAGCCATAGTAACCCAGCAGCATCAGCAAAAAACAATAGATCAATTGAACCTTGTAGAACCTGTTTTGGCTGCGGAAGACATCATTGCGCTGAGGCAGCAGGTGCGGCAGCTGTACGTGGAACCGAAACTGTTGGCCTTTGCGGCGCAAATTACGCACGAAACACGCAACAACCGTTCGGTTTACCTGGGCGGCTCGCCGCGTGCATCGTTGGCTATCATCAATGCGGCTAAAGCTATAGCAGCCATCAACGGGCGCGATTTCGTAACGCCTGATGATATCATCAAGGTTGCTGCCCCTGTTTTGAGGCACCGTATTATGCTTACGCCCGATAAGGAAATGGAAGGCGTATTGCCCGATGACGTGATAGCGCAGATCATTCAGAAAATAGAGATACCTCGATAAGCGCCGGTGAAGAAGCTATTCAAACTGTTTTATACCGACCTTTTTATAACCAGCAGGCTGTTTGCCCTGCTGGGCGGCAGCGTAGTCCTTTTTTTGCTGTGGTTTTTTTTTCCATGGCTGGGCGTGGTGCCAATACTATTCTTTTGGGGGATAATGGCCACGGTATTTTCAGACTTGCTGTTGCTTTACCGCATACCCAACGCCGTATTCGCCAAAAGGCATGCGCCCGAAAGGCTGAGCAACAGCGACGATAACGAGCTGGGTATCTATATCGAAAACCGGTATTCGTTTACGGTACAGGCCGGAATTATCGACGAGATACCCGTACAGTTCCAACGGCGCGATGTTTTGTTCAAGACTACCCTGAAATCCGGTGAACATAAGCTCATCACGTATGCCTTACGGCCGCTAAAACGCGGGGAATATGCCTTTGGTAGCATCAGGGTGTTCGTACGTTCGCCGCTGGGGCTCATCAACCGCAGGCATAATTTCGACCAGGCCGAAACGCTGCCCGTTTACCCCTCTTTTTTGCAGATGCGCAAATACGAGTTATTGGCGATATCTAACCGGCTGAACGAACTGGGCATCAAAAAAATACGCCGCCTTGGCCAAAGCCTGGAGTTTGAGCAGATAAAAAATTACGTACCCGGCGATGATTACCGCAACATCAACTGGAAAGCCTCGGCGCGGCAAGGCAACCTGATGACCAACTCCTATACCGACGAGAAATCGCAGCAGGTGTATTGTGTGATAGATAAGTCGCGCGCTATGAAGATGCCTTTCGAGGGACTAAGCCTGTTGGATTATGCCATCAACGCCAGCCTGGTGCTAAGCAACGTAGCTCTTTTAAAGGAAGATAAGGCCGGGCTGATTACTGTAGCCGAAAAAATTGGTTCAGTATTGCCCGCCGAAAAAAAGCCGACGCAAATAAATAAGATACTGGAGATTTTATACAAAGAGAAAACCCGCTACCTGGAAACCAACATGGAGGCGCTTTACAGCACCATACGCAATGTGTTGAAACAGCGCAGCCTGGTTGTATTCTTCACCAATTACGAGAGCCTCCCATCTTTGCAAAGGCAATTGCCCTTCCTGAAACGGATAGCGCGTCACCATTTGCTGCTGGTAGTGTTTTTTGAGAATACCGAATTGAAGCAGGTGAGCGAGCAACCCGCACGCGATGTAGAAGGCATCTACATCAAAACCATTGCCGAGAAATTCGCCTACGAAAAGAAGCTGATCATGAAAGAACTGGCCGCCCATGGCATACAATCTATCCTCAGCACACCTCAAAACCTAACCATCAATACCATCAACAAATATTTGGAGCTGAAAGCAAGACAGAAGATATAGGGGCGATTGTTTAAACGTGTACCAATTCGGCACTAAAAAGGCTTGGGTCTGGTACTTTTAAGCCTTCCTCCCTCAAGCCCTCGATATGAAGTTCAATGGCATCTTTAATGTTAAGCCGGGCCTCTTCTATCGTATTGCCACAGGAGTAACATCCTGACAAATCAGGCACCCGGGCCCAAATAGCTCCGTCAACTGCTTTTTCAAATACTACCAGATAATCCATAGACACAAATATAAGTGTGAGCCGATTAATCAACCTGCTAAAATATCGCTTCCGCAATTCTCTTAGTCGGTCCGGGGTTACCCATGGTATAGAAGTGCAATACCGGCGCGCCGAATTTCACCAGCTCTTTGCACTGGTTTATCATCCATTCTATGCCGATATCTTTCACATCCTTTTCTGCTTTTGCCTCGTGTATGGCATCGCTCAAATCTTCGGGGATATCGATATGGAAAGTTTTGGAAAGATTCACCAATTGCTTTGATGTGGTGATCGGTTTGAGGCCCGGTATGATGGGGACATTGATACCGTGTGCTCTGCAGTTATTTACAAAATCGAAATACTTCTGGTTATCGAAGAACATCTGCGTTACGATGAAGCCTGCTCCCATGTCTACCTTTTGTTTGAGGTATTTAAAGTCGGTTTTTAGGTTTGGTGCCTCAAAGTGCTTCTCGGGATAACCGGCAACGCCAATGCAGAAATCCGTTTTCAGGATGCCTTCGTGGTTCTCGTGCAGGTAAATGCCTTTGTTCATGTTCACCACTTGCTGCAACAGGTCGGTAGCGTAGCAATGGCCGTTGGGTGTGGGCACAAATGAAGCATCGCCACGGCGTGCATCGCCGCGAAGTACCAATACGTTCTCTATGCCGAGGAATTGCAGGTCGATAAGGCCATTCTCGGTTTCGTCCTTGGTAAAACCGCCGCAAAGTAAATGCGGAACGGTATCTACCTTATACTTATTCATGATAGCCGCGCAGATGGCTATGGTACCCGGGCGCTTGCGATAAGCCAGTTTCTCCAGCAAACCGGTTTCGTGCTGCTTGTAGATATAATCCTCGCGCAGCGAGGTAACATCAATAAACGGCGGCTTAAACTCCATCAGCGGGTCGATAGCGTTATAGATACCCTGGATGCTTTCGCCCTTTAAAGGCGGGATAAGCTCAAAAGAGAATAGTGTTTTGCCGTTGGCGTTCGCGATGTGTTCGGTTATTTTCATTGTGCCCAGCCCCCTAACCCCCTGAAGGGGGAACGAAGGTCTTGATTTTATTTCTTTAGTTCGTTATTCAATTCTGCTCCCCCTTCAGGGGGCTGGGGGGCTAATAATTTATATTCGGCCCCAGCCATCTTTCTACATCTTCCAGCGGCATGTTCTTCCTAACCGCGTAATCCTCCACCTGGTCCTTACTGATTTTACCAAGCCCAAAATACCTTGCCTGTGGATGCGCAAAGTAGAAACCGCTTACCGATGCTGCCGGCGTCATGGCCAGGCTTTCGGTGAGGTGCATTTGGGCATTGTCCTCGGCTTTCAGTATCTCAAACAAAGTGGTTTTCTCGGTATGGTCCGGGCAGGCGGGATATCCCGGTGCCGGGCGTATGCCCTGGTATTCTTCTTTGATCAGTTCGTCGGTGTCCAGTTGCTCGCCTTTGCTGTAGCCCCAGTACTCTTTACGCACCAGTTCGTGCATTTTTTCGGCGAAGGCTTCGGCAAGGCGGTCGGCGAGGGCCTTGGCCATAATACTGTTATAATCGTCGTGGTCGGCCTCAAACTCGGCAACCAGTTCATCGCAGCCTATGCCGGTGGTTACGGCAAAGCCCCCCCAATAATCGGGCACGCCACTCTCTTTTGGCGCAATAAAATCCGAGAGTGCATAGTAGGGCTCGTTTTTCGCCTTCTCTGCCTGCTGGCGCAATGTATGGATGCGGGTTAGCAAGGTTGTGCGGGTATCGTCAGTATAAATTTCGATATCATCGCCCACGCTGTTTGCGGGCCAGAAGCCGATAACGCCGTTTGCGTGCAGCAGTTTGTTATCAACAATACGCTTCAACAGCACCTGCGCATCGTCGAATAGTTTTTTCGCTTCGATGCCTACGTACTTGTCATTAAATATTTTGGGGTAGCTGCCGCGCAGTTCCCAGGTGTGGAAGAATGGGGTCCAATCGATATAGGGCACCAATTCCTCCAGCGGGTAGTCCTCAAAAACCTTGGTGCCGGTAATGGCTGGTTTTGGCGCTACATCGCCATCCAGACTGATCTGGAATTTACCGGCGCGGGCTTCCTCTATGCTGATAAAACGTTTATCGTTCTTTTTATTGGCGTGGGCTTCGCGGGCTTTTTCGTATTCGTCTTTAATCCCTTGGATGTAGGCATCGCGGTTATCCCGGTTCATCAGGCTGCTGCAAACCGTTACGCTACGCGATGCATCCAAAACGTGAATAGCCGGACCTGAATAGTTTGGCGCAACCTTAACCGCCGCATGTATACGCGAGGTTGTTGCACCGCCGATAATCAGCGGGATGGTGAATCCTTGTCGCTCCATCTCTTTGGCAAAATGCACCATCTCATCCAGCGATGGGGTTATCAGGCCACTTAGCCCGATGATATCTACATCCTGCTTTTTTGCTTCCTCAATAATGCGCTGGGCTGGCACCATCACCCCAAGATCTATCACCTCGAAGTTGTTACAGGCCAGCACCACACCTACGATGTTTTTGCCGATATCGTGCACATCGCCTTTTACGGTGGCCATCAATATTTTGCCTGCATTGGCGCGACTGCCGCTGCTATCTTCACCTGCATCTATCACGCGCTGTTTTTCCAGTTCGATAAAAGGCAGCAGGTAAGCCACGGCCTTCTTCATCACACGGGCCGATTTTACCACCTGTGGCAGAAACATTTTTCCGGCACCGAACAAATCGCCCACCACGTTCATGCCATCCATCAGCGGGCCTTCAATCACCTCCAACGGCTTGGCAAATTTCTGTCGGGCTTCTTCCACATCTTCATCCAGGTATTCGATGATACCTTTTACAAGGGCATGCGACAAGCGCTGTTCCACCGGTTCTTTACGCCATTCCTCATCGCGTACGATCTCTTTGCCCTTACTTTTGATGGTATCGGCAAATTCAACAAGACGCTCGGTGGCGTCATCGCGGCGGTTAAGGAGTACGTCTTCTACCAGTTCCAATAAGTTTTTGGGGATCTGCTCGTAAACTTCCAGCATACCGGCGTTTACGATACCCATATCCAACCCGGCCTTAATGGCGTGGTATAGGAATGCCGAGTGCATGGCCTCGCGAACGGTGTTGTTCCCTCTAAAGGAGAACGATATATTACTTACCCCGCCGCTTACTTTGGCGTAAGGTAGGTTTTGTTTTATCCAGCGGGTAGCTTCAATAAAGTCTACTGCATAGTTGTTATGCTCTTCAAGCCCGGTTGCGACGGTCAGGATATTCGGGTCGAAAATAATATCCTGCGGCGGGAAACCTACCTCATCTACCAAAATACGGTAGCTGCGCTCACAGATTTCTTTACGACGCTCTAAGGAGTCGGCCTGGCCTGTTTCATCAAAAGCCATTACTACCGCAGCAGCGCCATAGCTTAATATTTTGCGGGCATATTCCTTAAACTTTTCTTCGCCTTCTTTCAGCGAGATGGAGTTTACGATACCCTTTCCCTGTAAGCATTTCAAGCCGGCTTCGATCACTGTCCATTTACTGGAGTCGATCATGATTGGCAGTTTGGCGATATCCGGTTCAGACGCCACGAGATTCAGGAATTTCACCATTACGGCCTCGGAATCGATCATCCCCTCATCCATGTTAATGTCGATCACCTGCGCGCCGCCTTCTACCTGCTGCAGGGCAACAGTTAGGGCAGCCTCGTAATCTTCGGCAAGGATGAGTTTAGAGAATTTTGGCGACCCAGTGATATTGGTACGCTCGCCGATGTTTACGAAGTTGGTTTCGGGTGTAAGGGTAACGGATTCTAAACCGCTCAAACGCAGGAATGGCGCAATCTCCGGCTTCTTTCGTGGCTGATGCCTGGCAGCTTTTTCGGCGATGCATTGAATATGATCTGGTGTGGTGCCGCAACAACCACCAACGATATTAACCAGCCCAGCCTTGATGAAATCATCAACCTGGTGGGCAGTTTCGTGCGGGGTTTCGTCGTAAGCGCCAAATTCGTTTGGCAAACCTGCGTTAGGGTAAGCGGAAATATAAACGCCTGCCTTTTCGGATAGTTCCTCCAAATGCGGCCTCATTTCGCGGGCACCCAAAGCGCAGTTCAAACCAACAGAAAGCAAGTTTGCGTGACTTATAGAATTCCAGAAAGCCTCCACCGTTTGGCCCGAAAGCGTGCGGCCCGATGCATCGGTAATGGTACCGGAGATCATCACGCCGCCGGTGTCCCTAAAAGCAGGGTAATCTTTGCCGGCTTCCTTGCATTCTTTTTTATAACGGTCGATGGCAAACAGGGCTGCCTTCGCGTTCAGGGTATCAAAAATGGTTTCTACCAGCAGCACGTCCGATCCGCCATCAACCAAACCACGTACCTGCTCGTAATAAGCCTCAGCCAAATCATCAAAAGTAACGGCACGGTAACCCGGGTCGTTTACGTCCGGTGAAAGTGATGCTGTGCGGTTTGTTGGCCCCACAGCACCTGCCACAAAGCGTGGCTTTGCCGGGTTTTTGGCCGTATATTCATCAGCTACTTCGCGGGCTATACGGGCACCTTCGTAGCTTAATTCATAATCAAGCTCTTCGAGGTGGTAATCCGCAAGCGATATCTTTTGTGTGCTGAAGGTATTGGTTTCGATAATATCCGCGCCGGCATCCAAATATTCGGCATGGATAGCCTTGATCACATCCGGGCGGGTGATGTTCAGCAGGTCGTTATTGCCTTTCAGGTCGGATGCATGATCGCGGAAACGCTCGCCGCGGAAATCCTCCTCGGTGAGTTCGTACCGCTGTATCATGGTGCCCATTGCCCCATCAATAACCAGGATGCGTTTTTCTAGTTCTTTTCTAATGTCCATTGTAAACAGTTGGCAGTTGCCGGTTAGCAGTAGGCAGTTATGAAATTTACCGCATAGCAAAACTGCTAACTGTAAACTGATTACTGCAAACTGGTATATAGCTTATCTCGAAAAGTCAGGGTATAAAAAATGACTTTCGCTTATCTTTCCTAACCGATTTTCTCCCGGTTAAGTAGAATGTAGCACCTTGTAAGCACAGGTTGCCAAGACATCGCAGGGTCTAATCCCTCCGCCTTTCTCCATAAGCATTACAAATATGAATATTAATGTTGTAATGTGCAAGGCTGCGCAAGTATGGGGAGATAAAGTTGCCCTACGGCAACTTTATCTCCCCGGAAGGCCGATGAAATGGCCGTTTTGGGGTTAATACAGCAAATGATCGTAGGGGTATCGTTCCGTATGCATCGTTTTTACGGCATCGTAAAGCATGGTGCGGAACTCTTCCAGGTTTTCTTTTTGGGTGGCCGAAATAAATATCGCAGGCGCATTGTTCTTGGCCATCCAACTGTGGTTGAAATCGTCCATCGTAAGTGGGGTATCCTTGATGTCGATATTATGGTCGGCAGGGTTAAAGGCATCGATCTTATTGAACACCGTGATAGTTTTTTTATCCAGCACCTTCAAATCCTTCAGCGTTTCGTTTACGGTACGTATCTGGTCCTCAAACGTCGGGTGCGAAATATCTACCACGTGTATCAATATATCCGCCTCGCGCACCTCATCCAGGGTAGATTTAAAGCACTCTACCAAATGATGTGGCAGCTTGCGGATGAATCCTACGGTATCTGATAGTAAAAACGGCACATTCTCTATCACCACTTTGCGCACGGTAGTATCCAGCGTGGCAAACAGCTTGTTTTCGGCAAAAACTTCAGATTTTGCCAGCATATTCATGATGGTCGACTTACCTACATTGGTATAACCTACCAAAGCCACGCGTATTAAAGCCTGGCGGTTCTTGCGCTGGGTTTCGTTCTGTCGGTCGATAAGCTTTAGGCGCTCTTTCAGCAGGGAAATCTTATTCAGGATTAAACGCCTGTCGGTCTCTATCTGGCTCTCGCCCGGGCCACGCATACCAATACCGCCCTTTTGGCGCTCTAAGTGCGTCCATAAACGTGTTAAGCGTGGCAGTAAATATTGCAGCTGAGCGAGCTCAACCTGGGTTTTGGCTTGCGCCGTTTGTGCGCGACTTGCAAAAATATCCAGGATAAGGTTGCTACGGTCGAGTATCTTCACCTGTAGTTCGCGTTCGATGTTGCGCATTTGCGATGGCGTAAGCTCATCATCAAACACCACGATGTCTATTTCTTCGGCAACAACATATTCTTTTATTTCTTCCAGCTTACCGGTACCCACAAAGGTGGAACGTTCCGGCCGCTGTAATTTTTGGGTAAAGGTTTTCACGGTGAGGCCGCCGGCGGTGGCAACCAAAAACTCCAATTCTTCTAAGTATTCTTTTTCGCGTGCTTCCGTTTCGTTGGGGGTAATCACCCCAACCAGCACAACTTTCTCCTGCTTCACAGCAGTATCATAAAATTTCTGTTTCATAAATAAAAATTAAAGATACGCGGATTTACGCATTAATGCGCGCAGCGTATTCGATAAAACAATAGTAGGCCAGCTTATTTTTGCCGGCAATCAGATTCATCGATTAAACGATGAATGGCGTGGAGTGTTTGAGGATTACATTTTTTAGCAGTAGTGCAGCAAATATAATGTTTTTGCGGGGAAGATGAAATGGGATAACGGATATTCAGGTTGGTATTGTGTTTGTTATGGAAGTTTGCTTAACTTTAAATCATGAATGATATCCAACAAGCCTTGCTTGGCCGCATTACTTTTATCCCTGATTTGCTTAGCGGAAAGCCGACTATCCGGGGAATGCGTTTTCCGGTGAGTGATATTTTGGAGTTGCTTTCATCTGGATTATCTGATGCGGAAATCTTAGAGCAACATCCTATTTTAGAAAAAGAAGATATTAAGGCAGCACTGTTCTATGCTTCATTGAAAATAAAAAACACTGTTGTCATACATGCCGCCTGAGCAATGGGAAATTTGGTTAGACACGCAGATTTCACCAATTATTGCAAAATGGATGAATGAATACACTGGCTATGTTGTAAAATCATCCTATAGCCTAAATTTACACTTCCTCACGGATAGTGAGATTTACCACCGAGCAAAAACGGCCGGTAATGTCATTTTGGTTTCTAAAGATGCAGACTTCCCCATCCTAATTACCCGTCTCGGAGCACCACCTAAATTAATAAACATCAAAATAGGAAATTGCGACAACCGTACACTGTGGGCTTTCCTTAAGCCTAATATCTTCAGCGCCATCGATATCTGTGTATTATCGGATGTTGAAATAGTTGAATTGGAGTAGACCTATTCTATACCACCCACCAGTGTTTTACTAAGTGCAATTCCTTTCGGGCACGGGTTACTGCCGTGTACCACCATTTGCAGAGGCTGGCAGGAGGCATCCTAAACATGGTATTATTTTCATTATCCAGGAAAAGATAGACGTTATTCCATTCACCGCCTTGTGCTTTATGACAAGTTACCGCATAGCCATAAGTAGCTTTTAAGCAGTTATAATAATCATCTCCCAACATCGCTTCCCGGTATTCTTCACTTTTAGAGGATATCCCTTTTTCGCGCATGCGGCTATGGAAATCAACCATCAGTTCCTTTGTTTGATCTTTAGTCAGGCTACCATTTATGCTTTTGAGCGCATTAACCGAGAGCTGCATTTTAAACTCCGTATCAGACAGGAAAGTCCGCACTGTAACTCTCTGAAATTTGAGCCCGCCCCGCCAGGTAACCTCGCCCAAGGCGGTTACGGTTACAAAATCACCGTTTGTTAACGGCACCTTATGGTTGTTTTGAGTTACTAATAATACTTCGCCTGTTTGCAAGTCTAAATTCGCATCGCCGAGCAATTTCTTCCGCATAAAACGATTGATTTCATGCACTCTTAGATTGGTTCGAGCTATTGCAAGCGTTTCTGTCGGGCCTGTTTCGGTGTATTTTTCGAAATACCTATCCAGTTGTTCGTCATCGTTAGGGTGCAGTTTTACGTTGTTAAGATTAGAAGCCGGGAGTTTGGGATATAATTCAAAAATGCCGCTATCATGCATATCGCGGATGTCGGCGGCGAGCTTTAATATGTCGTTACCACTGTCGGTCCGCTCAATTTTCGATAACGTGACGGATACAACTACCTTATTTTGGCTGTTTAACCAGTTTTTATCAAGTGCCGGACTAAAGGGCTGGCCTATGGGCGGCAGCTGGCATGGGTCGCCCACAAAAATAATCTTATTATTGCCCGCCACCTCAAACAGGTCGTCTAAAAGCACACCCGAACCAAAAGTGGCGGGCATGGATTCACTTTCCTGAAATTCACCCGAAAGCATGGATGACTCATCGACAATATAAAGTCGTTTTTTATTGTCGGCAATACGTGTATTAAACTGCATAGAAAGCTGGGCAGAGTTGCTTGCAGTTGCCCCCGATGGATTATCATCAAGCCCGTTTACACCAATAAAGTTATAGAGTTCGCTATGTACTGTGCGTGCGGTAAAACCGGTTTTCCCTTTGAGTACCGTGGCGGCACGGCCGGTAGAAGCTAACAGGCAAAACTCTTCCTTATCTTCCTTCAGCTTTTTAGCGAGGGCCTGCATCAGGTAGGTTTTGCCGGTCCCCGCATACCCCTTCAATACAAAGACGTTTATAGATGGATGCGCCAGGAACTTCTTTATTGCAGTAAAGGCAGCCTTTTGGTCGGCATTAAAGTTCAGGTTATCGGCCATACAATTACTAAATTATTGAATTAATCAGCAATTAAATAGTGGCAGCATATTTTGTTAATCACAACCCCTTCACAAATTCCTGCATCGCCTTACCCGGGTCTGCCTGTTTCATAAAGTTTTCGCCGATAAGGAAGCCCTGGAAGCCTACCTTTTTCAAATCTTTGATGGTTTGCGTATCGCTGATGGCGCTTTCAGAGATTTTTAAAAACTCGTTGGGGATATGGTCCACCAGGTCGTATGAGTTTTGTACCGATACGGTAAAATCGGCCAGGTTACGGTTGTTTACGCCAATAGCATCCAGATTGGTATCTATGCTGCGTTCCAGTTCTTCCAGGTTGTGCACTTCCAGCAGCACATTCAGCTCCAGGCTTTTGGCAAGGGCAGCTAATTTTTTTATTTCTGCAGGAGTGAGGATGGCTGCTATCAGCAAGATGATATCGGCACCAAGGGCTTTTGCCTCTACGATCTGGTACTCATCTATCATGAAATCCTTACGCAACACCGGGATGGTATTGGCGCGGCGGGCACGCTTTAAATCCAGCTTTCGGCCGCCGAAGAAGTTGCGATCGGTAAGTACCGACAGCGCCGAAGCACCTGCATCGGCGTAATCTTTTGTTACTTCTTTTACCAGCGCTTCATCATTAATAATGCCTTTTGATGGCGACTTACGTTTAAACTCGGCAATGATACCCGTACGCTCGGGCGCCAATAAAAAATCTTTAAAAGAATACGTTTCCCGGTGGAAATATTCAGATTCCTCCAGTTCGATGTAAGTGGTTTCGCGCTTGTCGCGGGCCACTTCCCTTTTTTTGTATGCTACTATTTTATCGAGTATGTTCATGAGCCCCCCAGCCCCCTAAAGGGGGAGTTTTTGATTTGCGTACTTAAAGCACGCAATTTAAGCATTTATCCTTTTAACCAGTTCTCCATCATTTCCTTCCCATATTCGGTCAGTACCGATTCGGGGTGGAACTGTACGCCGCGAACATCGTATTCTTTATGCCTTAAAGCCATCACAGAGTTATCTTCCTCATCAATAGCGGTAACGGTAAGCACCTCCGGCAAATCCTTTTCTACTACCCAACTGTGGTAGCGGCCAACTTTAAAGCTTTCGGGGAGGCCCACGAAAAGCTGCTCGGTTTCGTCGGTAACCTTAATGGGCGTTGCTATACCATGCATTGGCTGCGGCAAATTGTATAATTTGCCGCCGAATACTTCTGCAATGGCCTGCTGGCCAAGGCACACGCCAAAAATGCTTTTGGTGGGCGCGTATTTTTCTATTACCTGTAATAGCAGCCCCGCTTCGGACGGTATGCCCGGCCCCGGCGACAGGATGATGTGGCTGTAGGCATTCACATCTGCTATATCAAACTGGTCGTTCCTCCAAACATCGCATTCCAGGCCAATTTCATTAACCAAATGCACCAGGTTATAGGTGAACGAATCGTAATTGTCTATTATTAATATATTGCTCATTGTCTGAACCTTGATTTATGGGATTAGAGGATTACCCTGATGCCCTTATGTTTTATCTAATCTTTATTCTACGGCCTCTAATCTCTAAATAGATTCCGCCACCTCAATCGCTTTCCGTAACGCGGCTATTTTATTATCTACTTCTTTCAGCTCGCTTTCTGCAACCGAGCCGGCTACTATGCCTGCGCCAGCCTGGTAGTGCAGGGTGTTGTTCTTGCTCAAGAATGAGCGTATCATGATGGCGTGGTTAAAATCGCCGTTAAAGCCGAAGAAACCGATGGCGCCACTGTAAAAGCTGCGTTTGGTTTTCTCGTTCTCATCTATAATTTCCATGGCCCGGTATTTTGGTGCGCCGCTTAGCGTGCCGGCCGGGAAGGTATCCGCTACGATTTTGAAGGAACTTACTCCGGGCTTCAGCTTGCCGCTTACATGCGATACCAGGTGGATGAGGTGCGAATAGTATTGTACTTCTTTAAAGGCCTTTACACTTACCTGTTCGCAATGGCGGCTCAGGTCGTTTCGGGCTAAATCTACCAACATTACGTGCTCTGCAGATTCCTTGGGGTCGGCTTCCAGCTGGCGGGCAATTTCGGCATCCTTTACATCATCACCGCTGCGTTTGAAAGTGCCGGCTATCGGGAAGATGCTGGCTACACGGTTCTTAACGGTAATCTGCGCCTCGGGCGATGACCCGAAGATCCTGAAATCGCCAAAATCGAAATAGAACAAATACGGCGACGGGTTGATCGAACGCAACGCACGGTACACGTTGAATTCATCGCCCAAAAACTTGCGCGAAAACGCCCGCGACGGTACGATCTGGAACACATCGCCACGATAGATGTGCGTTTTCATCTTTTCTACAATGGCGATGAACTCCTCGTTGGTCAAATTCGATTGCTCGGCTTCCTTGCTCTCGAAAGTGTACTCGGGGAAGTTTTTATTTTTGATAAGGTATTCGAGTTTCTCCAAACCGTTGGTTTCGGGCTGGCCTTCTACCTGGTTATGGAAAATGTATAGCTCGTTCTTGAAATGATCTACCGCTATAATGTAGCTGTAGATATGGTATTGCATCACCGGTATCTTCCGCGGATTGTCTGGTGTTACCTTTAGCTTAATGGTTTCGAAATGCTCTACCGCCTCATGCGTAAAGTAACCGAATAAACCATTAGAAAGAATTTTGGATGCCGACTTATCCGTCTCGAAACGGCTTAAAAAATTATTGATCTCGTCAGTTAATTCGAATGTGCCCGGTGCGCTTACTTCGGTGCTGCCATCCGGGAATTTCTTTTTCAGTTCGCCATCATCCAGCACAAAGCCGCTAATGGGGGCGCAGCAAATATAGCTCAGGCTGTTTTCGCGGCTGTGGTAATCCGAGCTTTCCAGCAGCAGCGAGTTGGGGAATACATCGCGCAGGCGCAGGTAAATGCTAACCGGCGTAGTGGTATCTGCAAGCAGCTTTTTATGTGTGGTATTTATTTTAAAAGTTGTCATTTTCAATAGCTTATTAAACGAAAAAACCCGACGAATTGGTGCTCGCCGGGTTTCAAAATAGGTTTATATTTGATTAGTAATGCATGTCAAAAACTATCCGGCTGCCAAAGTTTGTTTGGTGCCACCAATAGATATTGTTCAAAGTTTTTTTCATGATTGGGCAGCAAATTTATAAAGAAAATCGAAACTGCAAACTTTTTCTGTTCTTTTTTAATTACTCATGCCAAAAAAGGTGCGTTTGCTTTGCGCAATAGACACAACTATCACTATTATAGCCAATAAATAAAATATAGCGATGGTGCGGTGCTTGCTTACAGCGAGTATTTCTTTCTTGGATTTGGAGTGGCCGATGGTAATCAAAATGATGGCAAATATCATCATACTGATGTGCTCAACCGTCCAATAGCGGGCGGTGGCCTCGTGCATGGTTTCTTTGGCAAACTTTACAAAGGGGCTTTTGAAATACAGCACCAAGCCAATTAAAAGCTGTGTATGGGCCGATATCAAAGCAAACAGGTTAAGCTTGCGGTTGCCTTCGGTGTATTCTTTTTGGCCAAACCAGCCGGCTAACGATTGCAGTATGGCCAGCAATATCAATACCATTACGATGTACCTGAAGCCCGAGTGCAGCAGGAGGAGAAATTTGTATAAATCCATGGGATAAAAATTTTGTCCGAATATAAGGATAAAAGTTTTCGGATGCATTGCGGGTGTCTATTTAGCCGCAAAAACACCGGAGTTTTCCCGAGCTTTTTCGGTTTTTTTCTTTGCTTTTCTGTGCTTCGCTTATGGAATTACCTTTTTAACTGGAAACCAAATTTTCCCGTTAAAATCATTGGGTTGATGCCTTCACCAGTCGACGCAAAGCGTTACATTTATGGTGCTGATTAATTTATGGATTGCATTCCTTTCGACGTATTTATTCCCGATGAAAAAAAGTTCAGGCTCTCTACTGATGGGATTGTTTTGGGGTTGTTTGTTGCCGTAATTGCAACAAATTGGATAGCTGCAGATTTTGCGCCATTAGCCGCTTTCGGTGCTTTTGCTGCCTGTGTCTACTTTTTGATAGGGACTTTTTGGCGAAAGAAACCATTGGAAGGAACTATGGCCGGAACGATAAAATTCTGCAACAATAAAATAATGGTAAACGATGAAACCATTTCATTTGATGATATCGTGGAGATTGATTTTTTATTTTCAAATTATTATCGAAAACTTGAACCAAACGGACGAAGAAGTTTTAACCCGGTATTTTCGCAGGGGGTAGATAATTACGTTACCTATGTTGATAGAGCGGGCGACAAATACATCGTTAACTTCAGACTCAAAACCGAAGATGAACACTATGAATTAGTGCCTTTTGTTAACCAGGCTGTTAAAGCCGATAAGATGCCTGTCAGCAGAGCAACTGAACTTTTTGGTGATAAGAGCTTTTTCCTTTAATCATTGCAATGGGTTTGAAACCCATTGTTATGATTGATTATATTGGAAAACTAAACTTCCCCATCAAAACTTTCGGGTTATTGCCTATCGCCATCGGCTCTCCGCACAATGCTTCATTACCCAGCAACGCAAACAATATCGCTTCCTTGGCATCGGGGTTGATGCCTAATTCGCTGGTGTCGGCCAGAGCAATATTCGGCAAGGCTTTCTTAATATACTCAACCACAAACGGGTTCCTGGCACCGCCGCCGCTTGCGAATATCTTCATGCCGGCCGCATCGAAGTTGGAAGCGATGAACCGTACGATGCTTCGGCCGGTAAAGGCGCTTAAGGTAGCTACTAAATCCGCTTTGGGTAAGTTCAGGGTGCGGGTGGCTTGCTGTGCATCGGCTACAAAATTCAAATTGAAAAGCTCCGGGCCGGTGGTTTTTGGAAGGCTTTCGTTAAAGAATGGATGGTGCAGCAAGGCATCCAGCAACGGCTCGTTTACAGTACCCGAGTGGGCTATCGCCGAATCTTCATCGTAAGGCTTATCGAAGTATGCGCGGCAGGCAGCATCTATCAGTGTATTACCGGGGCCAATATCGCTGCACATTACCTTAGTATAGTCGGCATCGGCGGGCAAATAGGTGAGATTGGCAATGCCGCCAATATTCAGCAGTATCCGGTTCTCGCCGGGCTTACTGCCCAAAAGCACATCGCCATATAAGGCTAATGGCGCCCCCTCGCCGCCGGCGGCAATATGCTTTTGCCTGAAATCGCTGATGGTTAAGATGCCTGTTTTAACGGCTATATGGTCGGCATCGCCAATCTGCAGGGTCGCGTTGTTGTATTCGGCGTGCCCGTGCAAACGCTTTGGCGCATGATAAATAGTTTGGCCGTGACTGGCGATGAAGTCGACATCAGCCGGGGTAACGCCCCACTCCGCCAATGCCTGCAATATCAATTTCGCATGGAAACTGCCGATATAGGCATTCAGCAAGGTTACCTTTTCCAGGCTCGTTTGCTTTTGGGCAAACACCTGTTGCACTTCCTTTTTGAAATCTTCTTCATAAGGAATAGTGACGAAATTGACGAGCTTAAACTGCGTTTGCAGTCCGCTGCCGCTAAAGCTGCAAAGCGCAATATCCAGCCCATCCAGCGAGGTGCCCGACATCAAACCGATACCCAGCCGCTCCTCTTTTTGGGCAATGGCGAATAGTTTTTGCAGGTTTTGGTTCAATGGCGGCATATGTAATTTTCCGGTGGATGGGTGTACGCACAAATGTAAATTAAAATGTCCTGTATATAAATAACGTATATATTTGTTTCAACCCATTGTACACCAATTACCAACCTGAGCAATTTTTATGGCAAGATTAAATTTACTGGAAGAGACACGGTACGAGAAGCTGCCGGTTAGCGTTTATGCGGATCAGAAGACCGCCTCGCTGGCAGTAGCGGCAAGGATCGCAACTTTGATTCGCGGCAAGCAGGCTTTGGGGCAACAAACCGTTTTGGGTTTGGCCACCGGCGTTACGCCTATCGGCGTTTATGCCGAGCTCATCCGCCTGCATAAGGAAGAAGGACTGTCCTTTAAGGATGTCATCACCTTCAACCTGGACGAATACTACCCCATGAAGCCCGATGCCGCGCAGAGCTACGTCACTTTCATGAACGAGAACCTCTTCGACCATATCGATATCGACAAAAACCTGGTACACATTCCCGATGGCACATTGGCGCAGGAAGACGTAGCGGCTTTCTGTTTAGACTATGAACGCCAGTTGTCGGAATTAGGCGGGTTGGATTTGCAATTGCTGGGCATCGGCCGTACCGGCCACATCGGCTTCAACGAGCCGGGCTCTGCGCCTAACTCGGGTACGCGCCTGGTGACTTTGGATGATTTAACCCGCCGCGATGCTTCCCGCGATTTCGGGGGTAAGCAGAACGTGCCCACCAAAGCCATCACTATGGGCGTGGGTACTATCTTCAAGGCAAGGGAGATCATCCTGATGGCCTGGAGCGCCAAGAAAGCATCCATTATACGTAAGGCCGTAGAAGGCGAGATATCGGGCGACGTGCCCGCTACCTTCCTGCAACTATCCGACCATGTGGAGTTCGTTTTGGACGAAGGCGCGGCATCGGGTTTAACCCGCTTCGATACGCCCTGGTTGGTAAAGGATTGCGTTTGGGACAACAGTTTGAAGAAGAAAGCGGTTATCTGGCTATCCTGCACCGTAGGCAAGCCGATACTGAAGCTTACCGAAGAGGATTACAACAACCACGGCATGGCGCAACTGGCCGTTGAGCAGGGGCCTGTTTACGACATCAACATCGATATCTTCAACCAGATACAGCATACCATTACCGGCTGGCCGGGCGGCAAGCCGGGTGCAGACGATAGCCAACGCCCTGAGCGTGCAGAGCCTGCAAGGAAAAGGTCGATTGTCTTTTCTCCCCACCCGGACGATGATGTAATATCCATGGGCGGTACTTTCATCCGTTTGGTAGACCAGGGGCACGACGTGCACGTAGCTTACCAGACATCGGGCAATACCGCCGTATGGGACGATGATGTTTTACGCTACGTAGAGTTCGCCATCGATTTCAAAGAAAGCGTAGGTGAGGATGCATCCGAATTGAAGAAACTTTACAGCGAGATGCGCCACTTCATCGAGAACAAATTGCCTAACCAGATAGATACCCAGGAGATACGCAACGTGAAAGGCTTCATCCGCAAAACGGAAGCCATCGCGGGCGCAAGGTTCGCGGGCGTACCCGACAGCAATATCCATTTCCAGGCCCTGCCTTTCTACGAAACCGGCAAGACCAAGAAGAACGCCGTAGGCGAGGAAGATGTATTATTGACTATGGAACTGCTCCGGAAAGTAAAACCCCACCAGGTATTCGCCGCCGGCGACTTTGCCGACCCGAACGGTACGCATATCGTATGCTTCAACATCATCCTGGCTGCTTTAACCCGCCTCAAAGAAACCGAGGACTGGGTAAAAGATTGCTGGATGTGGCTCTACCGCGGCGCATGGCACGAGTTCGCTACCCACGAGATTGAGATGGCCGTGCCTTTGTCGCCTGCCGAGGTATTGCGCAAGCGCGATGCCATCTTCAAGCACCAAAGCCAAAAAGACCGCCCCGTGTTCCCCGGCGATGATGCCCGCGAGTTTTGGGTACGCGCCGAGGACCGCAACCGCGAGACTGCCGTTAATTACGACAAGCTCGGCATGGCCGAATATGCTGCCATGGAGGCTTTCGTGAGATATAAGTTTTAGACCGTTTTTACCGTAGCGACGCAATATTTTGCGTCGCTACCTTAACCACTGTGTCATTGAGCGATAGCGTGGCAACCTCATAGGACGCTCCGGCATGCAAAGTTTGCCACCTGTCCTATGAGGTTACTCCGTGCATTATAATGACAATGGGGTTAAAACAATATTTATTTGAGGCGCAAAATATTCCGCCTCTACTTTAAACCACCGTGTCATTGAGCGATAGCGCGGCAACCTCATAGGACACTCCGGCTGCAAAGTTTGCCACCTGTCCTATGAGGTTGCTTCGTGCCTCGCAATGACAAAGTTTATTAGATAGTTATAACATATATGACCACAGCCCTCAAATCCCCCCGTCTGCTTTCCCTGGATGTTTTCAGAGGAATTACGATAGCGACGATGATCCTCGTTAACGACCCCGGCGATTGGGGCCATATCTATGCCCCGCTGGAGCATTCTGTTTGGAACGGCTGTACGCCTACCGACCTGGTGTTCCCCTTCTTCCTGTTTATGGTTGGCGTATCCATCGTTTACGCCATGGAAAGCAGGAAAGTCTCGGGCGAGAACCAGTCGAAAATGATACTCACTGCCTTGCGCCGCATGGTGGTATTAATGCTTATAACCTGGTGCACCCAGGTTATCCTCCGCTGGAATTTCGATTTGAGCAAACTGCGCCTGCCGGGCGTACTGCCGCGCATCGCTTTGGTTTATTTTATATGTACCGTGCTATACCTTAAAACCTCGCAGAAAACCCGCGACTGGGTATTTGTTGCCGCGTTGGTAGGCTATTATTTATTAATGACATTCGTCCCCGTACCCGGCGTGGGTTACGCCAACCTGGAGCCTGAGACAAACCTTGGCGCGTGGATAGACCGCACGTTGCTCACCCCCGACCACCTTTGGCGCTCCTCCCGCACCTGGGACCCGGAAGGGTTGTTGGGTACTTTGCCCGCCATTGGTACAGGCCTGTTCGGCATACGTGTAGGCACCTGGCTAAAACGGAAGGACCGCGACGACAGCATAAAAGTGAGCTGGATGTTTGCCTATGGCGTTATCGCCGTATTGGTGGCCCTGGTTTGGGATCTGTTCTTCCCCATTAACAAAGCTTTGTGGACAAGCTCCTTCGTGCTGTACACCGGCGGGCTGGCAACCATTGGCCTGGCCCTTTGCTTTTGGCTGATAGATGTGCAGGGGCACAAGCGGTTTACGTACCCCTTCGTGGTATTTGGCACCAACGCTATAGCGGCTTACGTGCTGTCGGGCTTTATCCCGCATTATTATAACCTTATCAAATGGGATGATAAGAGCATCTACCAGCATTTATTCGTGCCGTATTTCTCGCCGGTAAATGCCTCGCTGCTGGGCGCTATTTTAATTGTAGTAATTCTTTGGCTGGTAATGTGGGTTTTTTATCTTCGGAAGATATTTATAAAGATCTAGTCATGAAATTCAAATTACTACTTGTGTTCGTTTTATTCTGCACCGCAGTTAAGGCACAAACTACCACTACTGTTACACCCGCGCAACTGAAAGCTGCCGAAGACGTATTATTGGCATCAAAGGCCGATGTACAATTTACTGCAGGCATCACTACCATGCTTAAACAAGCCAGTTCCTCCCTGCCAGAAGAGAAACGCGCCAAATTTATCGAAGTGATGAACAGCTTCGTGGCTAAATACATCAGTTGGGATGTGTTGAAAGACCAATTAGCTGCGATGTATGCACAGGAGTTTACTGAACAGGAACTCAAAAACCTGGCTGCGTTCTACCGCTCGCCCCTGGGCATAAAACTGAACCAAAAACAACCCGCGTTAATGGAAAAAGGCGCCGCTTTGGGCCAGCAAGCCGTACAAAGCCACCAGGCCGAACTGCAGCAGATGATGCAGGAAGCCTTTAAGGAATAATTATAAACAATGAAAGTAAAAATCAGGTTATTAGCAGTTTGCGTGGTATTACTTGCTTTTGCAGCAAGGGTAAATGCGCAGGATAACACGCCGCAATACACGGCATCTCACCTCGCAGCCGCCGAAAAGCTGATCAATGCAACCGGTATGACGGACATTCGTTTTTCAATGATGCGGAAAAGCACCGTTGAAACAATAGGCGCGAAAATACCTGCGGCGAATAAGGCAGCTTTCGTACAGGAAATGACGGCTTTTTTTGATAAGTATATGCCTCTTAATGCATTCAAAGAGCGGTTTGTCCGCTTATATGCCGGGGCCTTTACCGAACAGGAGCTAAATCAGCTAAGCGATTTCTACGCGTCTCCTTTAGGGAAAAAAGTAAGTGCCGTATTCCCCGAACTTATGCAAAAAGGAATGCTGGATAGTCAAAAAATTATCCAGGATCATCAAGGCGAATTGGAGGCCATTATAACCAAATCTCTTACCAATTAACAATTTGTAACTATATTTTTCGTTTCGCATCTTAGTGCCCTCATTCTTAATTGATTTATGAACTTCAACAGAAAAGTTGCTATCGCCGTATTGGCGCTGTCTTTTGCTACAGGCAGTACCTTTGCGCAGGTTAAAAGAAAACCCGCAGCATCGCCCAAAAACAAACCGGTTGCTGCAGCACAGCAGCTAAGCCCGGCATTATTGCCTACAGACCCTAACGTACTGATAGGCAAACTGCCCAACGGCCTCACCTATTACATTCGCCATAACGAGCAGCCAAAAAACCGCGCCGAGCTTTACCTCATCGTAAAAACCGGCTCGATATTGGAAACCGATGCCCAGCAGGGCCTGGCTCACTTTACCGAGCATATGGCCTTTAACGGCACACGCGATTACCCTAAGAACGATTTGGTGAACTATCTCCAAAAATCTGGCATACGGTTTGGTGCCGATTTAAATGCCTACACCAGTTTTGATGAAACCGTTTACCAGCTGCCTTTGCCTACTGATAGCGCCGAGGTATTCAAAAACGGCTTCAATATTTTAGCCAACTGGGCAGGATACCTAAGCTTCGATCCGGCAGAGATCGATAAAGAGCGCGGCGTAGTGCTGGAAGAATTACGTCTGCGCGGCAAAAATGCGCAGGAACGTTTAAGCCAGCAAACCCTGCCGGCCATACTCAATAACTCGCGCTATGCTTCGCGCTTGCCCATCGGCCAGGAAAACATCCTGAAAACATTCGATGCYGCTACCATAAAAAGCTTTTATCATGACTGGTACCGCCCCGATCTGCAGGCCGTAATTGCCGTTGGCGATTTCGACGTAAAAGCTGTAGAGGAACTAATAAAGAGCAAATTTTCGTCGCTCACCAACCCCGCAGGCGAAAAGCCGCGTACGGTTTATACCGTGCCGCCAACACCGGGTACCCTTGTAAAAATTGCCACTGATAAGGAGTTTCCTTATACGTTGGCACAAATTGTAGTTAAGCGCCCGCAAACCGTGGTAAAAACGGCTGCTAGCTATATGCAGAGCCTGCGCATAAGCCTGTTCAACTACATGATGGGCGAACGCCTGAACGAGCTGTTGCAGAAACCCGATCCACCGTACCTGTACGCACGGGCCAGTTTCTCTACACTGATTGCTAAACAGGATGCTTTTTCATCGTTGGTGATAGCCAAGCCAGGCGACCTGCAAAACGCCGTAAAAGTAATGGTGGCTGAGGTTGAGCGCGCCCGCAGGTTCGGCTTTACGCTTACCGAACTGGAACGCGCAAAACAGGCCATTTTGGTACAAATACAGAACGCATACGCCGAACGTGACAAAACTAACTCGGCAAACTTCGTGCGCGATTACAGCAAGCATTTCCTTACCGGTGAGGCAATCCCCGGTATCGAATTCGAGTATAATTATATCGCAAGCAACATCAACAAAATTGGTACTGCGGATATGAACGCCCTGGCCGGCCAGTTCATCAGCGACCAAAACCGCGTCATCATCATTGAAGGGCCGGATAAAGACAAAGACAAACTGCCCGACGAAAAAACCGTACTGAGCTGGATAAGCACAGCAGGCGTGGGCCTCACTGCTTATGTAGATAACGTAACCAGCAGGCCTTTGATGGATAAAACACCCGAACCGGGCAAGGTTGTAACCGAAACAAAAGACGAGGCCATAGGCACCACTACCTACGTGCTGGCGAACGGCCTTACGGTAATATTAAAACCCACCCAGTTCAAAAACGATCAGGTGCTGATAAACGGCTACAGCCTGGGGGGCACCTCGCTTGCCAGCGATAAAGATTTTACATCGGCCAATTTGGCTGCGCCTATCATCAGCGGCAGCGGCATCGCCGATTTTAACCAGGGCCAGCTGGATAAGATGCTTGCCGGCAAAAACGTAAGAGTGAACCCCTACATCAGCGATGTTGCGCAGGGTATCAGCGCCAACGCTTCGCCACGGGATTTTGAGATTGCCATGCAGTTGATACACCTGTATTTTACCCAACCGCGCAAGGATGACGATATCTGGAAAGGCAATATCAGCCAAACCCGCGCTATACTCACTAATCGCGGGCTTGATCCAGGTAGCGTGTACCAGGATACCGTATCGGCCGTGCTGAGCAACTACAATATGCGCTCTATGGTAACCACCATTGCCAATTTAGATGCCGCCAGCCTGGATAAAGCCTACAGTTTTTACAAAGATCGCTTTGCCGATGCCAGCGGTTTCACTTTTACCCTGGTGGGCAATTTCGACCCGGAAGTGATAAAACCTTACGTAGAAGCTTACCTGGGCTCCTTGCCATCTACCCATAAAAAAGAAACCTTTAAAGATCTGGCCATACACCCGCCTGCCGGCCAGGTTACCAAAACCGTTTACAAAGGTTTGGACGATAAAGCCACCGTACAATTAGTCTTTAGCGGTGCTTACGAATACAAGGAGAGTAACAACATCCAGCTAGATGCGCTGGAAGAGATTATGAACATTAAACTTACCGAACGCCTGCGCGAGCAGGAAAGCGGTGTTTATGCGCCCGGCGTGCGTATCTCCTACTCAAAAATACCAACCGGCCGCTACACCGTTAGCATATACTTTTCCTGCGCAAGCGCCAATGTAGATAAACTGATTGCTTCCACTATGGATGAGATAAGCAAGTTGAAATTGAACGGCGCTACTGCTCTTGATATACAGAAATTTGTGGCCGAAGAAGCCCGCTCCACCCAGGTGCAGCTGAAGGACAACGTATTTTGGGCCGGTTACTTAACAGGTGCGGCGCAAAACAACGAGAACCCGGATGATATATTGAGCCACGTGAGCCATCTGGAAGATATCACCGTGCAAAGCACCAAGGATGCCGCTTCGAAATATTTAAACACCAGTAATCTGATCAAACTAATTTTGATGCCGGAGAAGAAGTAAGCAGTTTACAGTTGGCAGTGACTTGTGTTGCGAACAAAAAAGAAGGCCTTTTCGAAATATTCGAAAAGGCCTTTTAATTTTTCACTGCAAACCGCCCAAGCAAGCTGCCAACTGGCGCTAATGCATATCCAAATAAGTATCGGCCGTTGAATTCGGCGCGTGCACCAATATGCTTACGCATTTATCCGCACCATCAATTTCAAAGGAAATGCCCTTAGCTATATCTGAATAGGTTTTGATGGTTTTGCCTTCTTTGGATTGATAGCTGTTCCCTTCTTTAAGCGTATAATACTTGCCTATGTCCTTTATGGTATTGCCTGTGCTCATGTATTCGGCAGTTTTGAACCAGGGCGAGGTGACCAGTATTTTCTTGATGCGGCTTACGCCCTCGTCCTTATTGCCCATGTTGCGACGCGAGAATACGCTGGTTTGGTAGCCTGCGGTATCGTGGTTAGCGTACCAGGTTGATAGCTGACTGCCCATTGCTGCATCGCCGGCATCGGGGCGGCCAAGCATCAGTATTAGCGAATCCAGACTACCGCCAAGGCTGATATGCCCTATGCTTTTGCCGGGGGTTATCAATTGTTCGGCAGGGATGGCGCGCACCTCGGTGGTGTCGGGCAAATCAGGTGTTTCGCTACTTACAGCCGTATCGCCTTTTTGCCTGCATGCCGCAACTATTAAAATGGGTATCAGTATCAATAAATATTTGCTCGCTCTCATATCATAACATTTTAAGTACTTTACGGTTGGTATATAACACCACAAACACGGTTTTGTTAGCATAATGAGTTCAAAGGGGCAGCAGGTAATCCAACATTGGTACAAACAAAAGCAATGGAAGCAGTTCCCCTTTCAAAAAGAGATGGAGGAGGCCTACCTTGCCGGCTTTTCGGGCTTGCTGAATGCGCCTACCGGCAGTGGCAAAACCTTTGCCCTATTCCTGCCTTTCCTGGCCGATTTCATCAATAAGCATCCCGATAATTACACCACAAAAAGCAACAACGGCCTGCTGATGCTTTGGATAACGCCGCTGCGCGCCTTAACCAACGACATCCGTAAAGCCATGCAGGAAGTTTGCGATGACATAGGCCTGCCCTGGCGCATCATGACCCGAACGGGCGATACCTCCGCAGCCGACAAAGCCGCACTGAAACGCAAGCTGCCAGAAGTACTGCTCACCACTCCCGAGAGCCTGCACCTGATGCTGGCCCAAAAGGAATACCCGAAAATATTTTCCGGCTTACAGGTTTTCGTGTGCGACGAGTGGCACGAACTACTAGGCACCAAACGCGGCGTACAGGTAGAGTTGGGCTTGAGTAAGTTGAAACAGTTGGCAGTGGGCAGTTTGCAGTTGGCAGGGCCGAATACCAAGCCAACTTCTGTCTCACATCTCAAATCTCACATCTCAAATCTCAGAGTATGGGGTATCTCTGCCACCATTGGCAACCTGGAGCAGGCGGCAGAAGTGCTGCTTGGCAACGATTTCCCGCCGGAGCAAATTAGAATGGTGCGGGCCAACATTAGCAAAAAGCTGGTGATTGAATCAGTGATTCCCGAGAATATCGAGAATTATAGCTGGGCGGGGCACATCGGCATAAAGCTGCTGCCGCAGGTAATGGAGATTGTAGCCAGAAGCAAAACCACGCTGATATTCACCAATACCCGCTCGCAAGCAGAAATTTGGTACCATGCCATTATCGATAACTACCCGGAGTATGCCGGCATTATGGCCATGCACCATGGCTCGCTGGATAATGAACTGCGCAACTGGGTAGAGCAGGCACTGCATGCCGAAGCCTTAAAGGTGGTGGTATGCACCTCCAGCCTTGACCTTGGGGTGGATTTCCGCCCGGTAGATACCGTGGTGCAGGTGGGCAGTCCCAAAGGTGTCGCCCGCTTTATGCAGCGCGCCGGCCGAAGCGGGCACCACCCGGGGGCCATATCCAAGGCCTATTTCGTGCCCACGCATTCGTTGGAACTGCTGGAAGGGGCTGCATTGAAGCAGGCCATTAAAAAAGGCATATTCGAAAGCCGCGACCCGATGCTGCTTACCATGGATGTGCTGATACAATACATGGTAACGCTTGCCGTATCAGAAGGCTTTAGGGCGGATGAATTGTATAAAGAAGTAAAATCAACTTTCGCCTTTGCCGATTTGCGGCGCGACGAGTTTAACCAACTGTTGGATTTTATAACCAACGGCGGCAAAACCCTTGCCCAATACGATGAGTTTTTGAAGGTGGAGGTAGCAGACGGCCTGTTTAAAGTAAATAACCGCCGCGTGGCCATGCGGCACCGGCTCAGCATCGGCACCATTACCAGCGAACTGAGCATCCGTGTAAAATGGCTCAGCGGCGGCAGCCTGGGTACGCTGGAAGAGGGTTTTATATCTAAACTGAAGCCGGGTAATACCTTTTGGTTTGCGGGCCGCAGCCTCGAATTCATCAAGGTGAAGGAGATGACGGCCTACGTAAAAAAATCCACCAAAACCAAGGGACTGATACCCAGCTGGGCGGGCGGGCGCATGCCGCTTTCCTCGCAACTATCGGCCGTTTTCCGCGATAAGCTGGACGAGGTGGCGCATGGCCGGGAAGAGGATATAGAGGTGAAAGCATTGAAGCCGCTGTTCGATTTGCAGGCACAACTATCGCACCTGCCGCAAAGCCACGAGTTTTTGATAGAGTCGTTTAAATCGCGCGAGGGTCACCACCTGCTTTTTTACCCCTTCGAGGGGCGGTTGGTGCACGAGGGGATGGCCAGCTTATTGGCCTACCGCATCTCTAAAATAAAGCCCGCAAGTTTCTCCATCGCCATGAACGATTATGGTTTCGAGCTGCTTGCCGATGAGGATATCCCAATAGTAGAGGCCCTGGAAGATGCCGATTTCTTCTCAATAAATAACCTCATCGAAGACATCCAAAACAGTCTCAATGCCAACGAAATGGCCCGGCGCCGTTTCCGTGATATTGCGCACATTGGCGGCCTGGTGTTTACCGGCTATCCAGGCCAGCCTATGAAGAACAAGCATTTGCAGGCATCAACCTCTTTATTGTTCGAAGTGTTTAACGAGTACGAGCCGGATAACCTGTTGGTGCGCCAGGCCTATAACGAAGCATTGGCTTTCCAGTTGGAGGAGTTTCGGTTGCGGGCAGCTTTGCAGCGCATCCAAACGCAAAGCATCGTTTTGAAAACTATTGAAAGGCCCACGCCTTTCGCTTTCCCTATTATGGTAGATAGCCTGGGCCGCGAAAAGCTCACCACCGAAACCATGGAAGAACGCATAGCCAAAATGGCCCGCCGCTACGATGTAGGCGAGGAGGAAGTCCCCGAAGCCAAGCCTAAACAGAGGCGCACGGGAGTAGTTAGAAAGAAAGGGTTTTAGGAGATTATTTGCAATAAATTTGTGTGATGTGTCATGGTGAGCTTGTCGAACCATAGCGGGCGGGCCTTTACGCGCGCCCTTCGACAGGCTCAGGATGACTCCGCGCTCCTTTTCATCAGCACCCATAAAGTATCAATCAGCATGACGTGTCTTGTGTTTACTCCAAATCCCCGGCGCTGAAAGTATTGCCCTGGCTTGCATCCCCCGTTTCGAAACCTTTTTTAAACCAGTACATCCGCTGGGCACTGGTGCCATGGGTAAAGCTATCGGGCGTTACGTGGCCCTGGTATTGCTGCTGCAGGCGGTCGTCGCCAATTTGATGGGCGGCGTTAAGAGCCTCTTCAATATCGCCTTCGTCAAGCACGTTCTTCAAGCTTTTTTCGTAATGCGCCCATACGCCGGCATAGAAATCGGCTTGCAGTTCCAGTTTTACCGATAGTTTATTGTATTCAGCTTCGCTCAATTGCTGGCGTGCCCGGTCCATCTTGGCACTCAGTCCGAGCAGATCCTGCACATGGTGACCTACTTCGTGGGCTATCACATAAGCCTGGGCAAAATCTCCGCCCGCGCCGAATTTATTCGTCAGCTCATCAAAAAAAGATACATCTATATATACTTTCTGGTCGCCGGGGCAATAGAAAGGCCCGCTTTGCGACGATGCCTCGCCGCAGGCAGTGCTTACGCCATCGGTAAAAAAGTGCATCACGGTGGGCTGGTAACTGCGGCCCATATCGCTGAAGAGTTTCCCCCAAATGTCTTCGGTATCGGCCAGCACCACGCGGGCAAACTTCTTCTGGTCGCTATCCGGCCCGGCCGAGCCGGTGTTCACCTGCTCGGTTTGCTGGCCATTGCCCTGCTGCATCTGGTTGATTACCTGCGAAGGGTCTATCCCCGTGAAAAAGTATATAGCCATTGCTATGATACCTATAATACCGCCGCCAAAAGCAAAGCCACGGCCACCGCCGCTGCTGCTACCTTCTTCTGTATTGCTGCTTTCGCGCCTGCCGAACCATTGCATATCTTCTGTGATTTTTACTGTAAACTAAGATAAGCGATAAAATGTTTTGTTACGGGAGTTAATCAATGTTGTTGCTTAGGCTGCTTAGAAGCCTCACCTAATCCTCTCCAAAGGAGAGAACTTTTTTGCCCCTCTCCTTTGGAGAGGGGCTGGGGTGAGGCCGCGGTTACCCCGGCCGACCGCTTTGCTACCTGTTCAGCCAGAACGATAGCCCCGATGCCAGCCCTATCATGCCGTAACCATAACTGCTTTGGAAGGAGATGTTATAATCGTCCTGCCCGCGGTAGCCACCGCCGGCCATCACAGATACATCCCGCAGGAAGGGCAGGTGGTAATAATATTTGAGGCTAACGTTCAGCCTTTTTTTGATGTCGAAGGCCTTGTAGTTTTCGTACTTATCGGCAATGTAAGTAAAATCGAACTGCAGGCGCTGCCAGTTGGCATAGAGCCTGGCATCTTTTTTTATGGGGTCTTCGTACGCACGGGCCAGGTTAAGCATATAGCTGCCGTTAACCCTTATCCAGCCATAGTGGCCATTCAAACCTTCCGCTGCTCCTGTGCCGAATAACCCCGCATGTACTTCAATACCGATGGTTTTGTACTGATTGATAATGATATCCTTTGTATCGGTACGCTTGCCAACCGTATAGTTTAGGGTATAAAAATTGGTAGAGAACTTGCCGCTATCCACATTGAAGCTGCCATCAGGCAGCACCGTTGGCCCGCGCACGCCATTGGAGTGGTGGGTGTAACCGCCTGAGAGGAATTCGGGATTATGAACATCATGGTTTAAACGATAGAACAGCTGTATGCCGGGCATATAGCTTGGCGATTTTACCGGTGCGCCGGGGGTTGCAAGCAACCGTATCTTCACCCTGGTAAAGGCGTTTACGAACAAACGCGATTTTGGCGTATTGTACACCACGGAGTTAGCCACCACATCGGCCACCAGCTGCGTTTTGATAGGCTGGAAAAGCTCCTGCCCGAAAAACGAGGAACGCAGGTTCTGTACGTAGATATCGTTGAAATCGCGGTTGATAAGACGCGTAGCAATCTGCGCGGTAACGGTATCCTGTATGATGGAGGTGCCTTTTACTTTGATGGTATCGGTATCTGCTGCGAAGCTGTTGCTGTAGGAGAGGGGTGTTAAAATAATTAAGCCGGTAAGTATTTTAAAAAGGGGCCTTAAAGAAATAAACATTATTGCTTTATACGATTGTTTTTAACGATAAACTATAATTACAGCCCCCGCATGGGGATTGTTTGGCAATACCTTACTCCTTTAGCAAAACAAGACGTTGGGCTGACAGAAACCACATGCTAAAGCCAGGGCTCTACAGACCTGCTCGCCTTTTATGCTTGGTTTTATGCTATTTAACCCTTTTTAAAAACAAAATGCCTACCTTGCGTAATTTACTTACAGAATATAGTGACTTTCCAGGATTTCAATTTCAACGAACAATTATTAGAAGGCGTACTGAGCATGGGTTACACCAAGGCTACCCCCATACAGGAAATGACCATCCCGGTTATTATGAATGGCGACGACCTTATAGCTTGCGCACAAACAGGCACAGGCAAAACAGCTTCATATTTGCTGCCGGTTTTAAATCATATCGCTAACAGCAATACCCACCAAACCACTGCCCTGGTGCTTGCCCCCACGCGCGAGCTCGCCCAGCAGATAGACCAACAAGTAGAAGGCCTTGCGTATTTCACGGGCATCAGCTCGCAGGCCGTATTTGGCGGTGGCGACGGCATGGCTTATGAGCAGCAGCGCCGTGGCATACAGAACAGCGTAAACATTATCATAGCTACGCCGGGTCGCTTAATAGCGCACCTAACATCGGGCGTGCTTAAGTTTAACCATATCACCCACCTGGTACTTGATGAGGCCGACCGCATGCTGGATATGGGTTTCAGCGATGATATCATGCGTATCATCAGCTATCTGCCCAAAAAACGCCAAACGCTTTTATTTTCGGCTACTATGCCGGGCCGCATACGCAACCTGGCCAAGGCTATATTGAACAATCCACAGCAGATAAACATCGCCATATCGCAACCCGCCGCAGGGATAGACCAACAGGTTTACCGCGTGCACGACGGGCAGAAAACCCCTTTGCTGAAAGCTTTACTGAAGGATGGCGGCTACCTAAGCTCCATCATCTTCGCATCCCGCAAGGAAATCGTAAAAGCGCTTGCCAAAGAATTGAAACAGGCGCGCCTGGATGTGGCTGCTTTCCATTCGGATCTGCAGCAGAACGAGCGTGAGGAAATTCTGCTCCGTTTCAAGAACAAACAACTGCCCGTTATCATCGGCACGGATGCCTTATCGCGCGGTATCGACGTGGAAGGCATAGATCTGGTTATCAATTACGATGTGCCCGGCGATGCTGAAGACTATGTACACCGCATTGGCCGTACCGCCCGCGCCGCTACTACGGGGACAGCCATCACCTTTGTGAACGACCGCGACCTTAAGCGATTGAAAAGCATAGAACAGCTGATAGACAGGCCAATAGCCCAAAAAGAATTACCCGAAGAGCTGAAAGGCATTGAGCATGTTGCCACGCCCCGCCCACCAGGCGACGACCGCAAAAACCAACACCGCAGGCCAAGCCGATACAAAGGCAATAAGCCTCGCCCGGCTGCAGGTTAAACCTTAATAAAAATGTATGGTCTATTTGATTTGTAATAACGAATGCGTTACTTTTACACAAACCAATTAAATACCATACCATGACTTCCAGACGTTCATTCCTCAAAACCTCGGCGGTGTTGGGTACCGGGCTATTAATGGCTCCGAACCTTTTTGCCCGCAACAAAAAATATATCGGCGTACAACTTTATACCGTGCGCGATGCCATGGCCAAAGACCCGGTGGGTACTTTAGCCAAAGTGGCCAAAGTTGGCTTCAATAGCGTAGAAGGTGCTACCTACACGGGTACCCAAAAATTCTACGGTATGGAACCCGAAGAATTTAAGCAAGTGCTAAGTGATAACGGCTTGATTATGCCCAGCGGCCACTATATGTTAGGCGAAGGCATGCCGACTACAAAAGGCACCATTGATAACGAGTGGCAAAAAGCTGTTGACGATGCGGCTGCCGTTGGCCTGAAATACATGGTATGCGCCTATTTGCTCGATAGCGAACGCGGCTCGTTGGACCATTACAAGCTCACTGCCGATAAATTGAACACGGCGGGCGCTATCTGTAAAAAAGCAGGCATACAGCTTTGCTACCACAACCACGATTTTGAATTTAAGCAAGAGGATGGCAAATTCCCATACGAAACCTTGCTGCACAACACCGACAAGGACTTGGTGAAAATGGAGATGGATATCTACTGGATATACAAAGCCAAACAAGACCCAATCAAGCTCTTCAATGAAAACCCGGGCCGTTTCCCGCTATGGCATGTAAAGGATATGGATAATACCCCTAAGCAAATGTTTACAGAGGTAGGTAACGGCGTTATCCCATTCAAAGACATATTCAAGCACGCAGGCAAAGCCGGATTGCAGTACTTTTATAACGAACAGGATATTTGCCCCGGCGACCCGTTCAACAGCATCACCCAGAGCTACAGCTATATCAAAAAGAACCTGGTATAACTACAGGCTCAGCAATATGATAAAGCCGAACCCGGAAGGCGTTCGGCTTTTTTACGGGATGATTTTTTAATTCCCCCTCCTCTTTACTACGGAGAAAACTTAAAAAAAGGCAACGAGTCGATAGTAAACCATTATTTATTTCATAAAAACAGGCGCATGATTAAGCTGATTATCATCATCGTTCTCTTCCTCATTTCTTTACTGGCAGTTATTAAGGCCCCCGCCTACTACCTGTGGCTGCTGGCTGTCGGCGTAACCGAGTTCCCGCTGTTGTTCGCGGGGATTACGTCCTTATTACTCATCGCGGGTATCTGGCTGCAGAAATATCAGTTGACCTCAACGGTAATTGGCGTGGCGGCGCTGCTGTTGTTCCTATCGCCCATCCTGCGCTCATACATTGTGGCGGCATCGCTCAAAAAAGACTTTATTACGGCTTTCGGCCCGGGTAGCGCCAGCATTCATGGCGATAGCACGCAGGCTCCGTTCAGCTTCTTTAAACTGTTCAAGACCAAGTCGGTGGTAAAACACCAATCGTTTGTTTATAATACAGATAAGGATGTGCCGCTTAGCCTCAATTTTTATCCGGCGGCAGTTGACGGCAAAAGGCCCTGCATCGTATCGGTGCATGGAGGCTCCTGGGCCGGCGGCGATAATTCCGAACTACCCGAACTGAACAGCTACCTGGCACAGCAGGGTTACAACGTAGCGGCTATCGATTATCGCCTTGCACCCAAATACCAAACGCCCGCGCCTGCGCAGGATGTGGCAGAAGCTTTTACTTACCTGAAAGCACATGCCGATGAATTGCACATCGATACCAATAAGTTCGTATTGCTTGGCCGTTCTGCAGGTGCGCAGATAGCGTTGCTTTCGGCCTATACCCATCCCGAGCCGGGACTTAAAGGCGTGGTGGATTTTTATGGGCCGGCAGACATGGTTTGGGGCTATTCCGTCCCGTCCAACCCGCTCATCATGGATTCGCGCAAGGTGATGGAGAACTACATCGGCGGCAGCTACCGGGCTGTGCCGCAAAAATATGTGGCCTGCTCGCCGATTGAGTTCGTCAACAAAAGCACCGTCCCCACCCTCCTGATACATGGCGACAACGATGTGCTGGTTTCGCCCGAGCACAGCCGCAGGCTGGATGCACAGCTGACTAAAAATAACGTCCCGCATTTTTTGCTGAAGCTACCCTGGGCAACCCACGGTTTTGATTATAATTTGTATGGCCCTGGCGGACAGTTATCGACCTATGTAGTGGAGGGTTTTATCAACATGGTAACCAAATAATATGCACAAAACGGCCATCATCGGCACCGGCATTGCCGCCATGGGCTACCAGCACTTCCTGCAATATCCACGTGATGCATCAGGTGTACTCAAGGCCGAATAATTTGAGCTATTGAGGGAGGTGCAGTTTTAAGTAGCAGTAGCACTCGGGGCATTATAATGTTCTGCCACTGCCAACTGCTATTAAACCTACCTCCCCCTCTGCTCCCTGAAACGGCTGAAGAAAACGATGGCCAGCAGGCAAAGCACGCAGCCGCAGATGCCGTTGAGGCGCAGGCCAAAATCGTTACCCGGATCTATTCCGTACACGGTGAGGAAGGCGAATAGAGCAATGCCCAGTGTTTGCCCAAGTTTCACAAACAAATATTTCACGGCAAAAAACATTCCTTCGCGGTTTTCGCCGGTGCGTTCAGCATCGTTCTGGGCAATTTCGGCGAGGATGGCATTGGGTAAAATCCCCAATGACGCCAGCGGGAACGATGCGCTAAGCACCAGCGTATATATCTGCACCTTGGGGCTAAACGGCACCTTACCCAGAAAAAATATTGCAACGAAAATCAGGCTGAGCAAACCAAACGAGAACAGCACGATAGGTTTCTTGCCAATTTTTTTCGAGAGGTAATTTACCAGTGGGTAAAACAGCAGCGAGGTAAGCACCATGGTACCCATCAACAAGCCGCCCATCGATTTGTTGAGGTTGAGCAGCACGGTAATGAAGTACAGCAACCCGCTGGAGATGATGCTGAGTGCCATGTAGTACGAAAAATCGGAGATGAGGTAGTATTTGAAATTGCGGTTTTCGAACGTTTTGCGGATAGCCGGCCATAAGGCCAGATGCGAAGGCGTGCTGCTGCTGTAGCGCTTTTCTTTTATGGCCAGCACAGGCACCAGCATCACCAATCCCGAGAAGAACGCCAGGCCCCAAATAGTGTATTGCACAGCAGCATCGCGGTTAGCTACGTGTGCCCAGCGTTGTACCAGATCGGCAAAGTTGTTTACCAGTGCCGATAGTATGATGCCGATAACAAAACCCACCTGTTGTAACGAGGATAGCTTCACCCTTTCGGCACCGGTGTTGGTAAGTTCGGGCAGCAAGGCGTTGTACGGGATAATATAAGCCGTGGCGCCCAGAGAAAAAAGAACCAGGTTTACCATGAGCCACAACCCGTTGGTTACGCTGAGCGACATAGACCATGGATAAAATGTAAGCCCGCAAAAAACCACAGCCGGAAAAATGGCCCATTTCATGTACGGGATGCGCCTGCCGCGCTTGTTGTTGCTTTTATCGCTCAATGAGGCTATAAAAGGGTCGAAGAACGCATCGATAAGCCGGCCGGATGCCGTAATGATAGATAGCAGGTTAAATACGCCGAAAACCAACAGTTGGGGGATAAGCGGCATCAGCCCCGCATTATTGGGCGGCAGATAAAAGTAGGGCAGCATCACGATGATGATATTGGTCATGGTGCTCCAGCCTATCATCCCGCAGGCATAGGCTATCTGTTTGGAAAGGGGCAGTTTCGAAGGCGGCATCTTAACCCGCAATATGCAAAATATAAGCGGAATTAAAAACGTAAACGGATGAGCCTTACATGCACACCTTTCGTTACTTTATTTGTACTTTACAGGGGCTTAATCACGATATTTGATAAACCCCTATCTAAACCATGCCTGATGAGCGCAGAAAAGTTCGACATCTTATTTTATTCGGGAACGCAGCCCATGTGGGTGTTTGATGTAGACTCGCTTAGGATACTTGAGGTAAATAATGCAGCAATAAAACGTTATGGATTTACAAAAAAGGAATTCCTTAGTAAAACCATTATGGATTTGCGCATGCCGGAAGATATTCCGCTGGTGATTAAAGTACTGCCAGATATTAGAGGCACTAAAACCAGGTATCGCGAGTTTAAACATATTGCCAAAAACGGACGGATATTGAATGTGGAAATCATGTCGTACCCGTTTATTTACAAAGGCTTTAATGCGCGGCTTGTGGTTGCCCAAAACATCGACGAAAAAAAAGAAATCCTGGGGCGGCTGGATTTTACCGAGCATAAGCTGGAACAAATTTTAGAAGAAACCAAAATCGGCTTTTTTCAGCTGGATTACCAATCGCGGATAATTTATTGGAACAAGGCATCTGAAAGACTAATAGGCTATAAACGCGAATATGTAAAAGGCCGCAATTTGTGGGATGTATTCCCCGAACTTAAAGGTTCTGATTTTTACCATCATTACGAGTGGGCAATGCAAAAACTGGAGGGGGTGCAGTTTACCGAATACTTTTGGCCGGTGCAGCGTTGGTTCAGTATTGATATATATCCCGTGGCAGATGGTATCATCGTAACTATAAACGATATTACCAGCAAGCAGCGAATGGAAGAGAGGTTGCTCGAAAAAATTGAGCAGATGTCGGAAGTGTCGTTTTTAAATTCACACTATATCCGCAAGCCCGTAGCCAGTTTATTGGGTTTAACCAGCCTGTTTAACGATGGCCTTTTAGCGCCCGATGAAATAGCGCACACATTAAAACTCATCAGAGATTGTGCCACAGAACTCGATGAAATTGTTAAGAGGGTAAATATCAAAACAAATTATAAAGATGACCGGGGCGACTCGGAGTACGAGATGGGCGATTTTTCGTTGAACGGGCTTTTAGCAGAAGTTGCCCACAACCTGCCGGGTAACGTATCGCACAAGCTTATCCTGAAAAAGAAAACGGATTTTATTTATTACGGCAACCGTAAAAGTATCGCAATTGCCATTGCTAACCTCATAAAAAACGCCATAAAATTCTCGCCCAAAGCCAACCGCGTGGTGATAGACAGGCAAATTATTGATAATAACCTGGTATTATCCGTAAAGGATTTTGGGGAGGGGATAAATCAGCGTCTAATAAACAAGATATTTTTAAGTTTTAGCAAAAAAAGCGCAGCACGAGAACTCGGCTCGGGCTTTTTAAAAATTATTGAGGCGGTAAATAAACACAACGGTAACCTTTGGGTAGAAAGTACACCCGGCAAGGGCACAACTTTCAGCATGAGGTTTCCGCTGTCGCACCTTTCTAATGTTAAAGTGAAGGGCAAAAATGCTTCGGTATTTAAAACCCAGGGGATAGAGATAGATCACGATGAGGCTACCGGCTGCATTATTGCCAACTGGCGGGGCTTTCATAGTTTGCATTCTGTAAAAACGGGCTGCATTCAATTGCTGGAGGCCCTCACCGCCTACAATTGCGGCAAAATATTAAACGATAATACCAACGTGCTGGGCACCTGGGATAACGCGATAGACTGGGTGGTAAACGAATGGTTTCCGTTGGCCGAAGCAGCCGGGCTAAAATATATTGGATGGGTGTACTCGCCAAGCACCTTCAGCCGCCTTTCTGCAGATCTTACCATAAAAAGATCTACCGGCGACATCACACATAAAGCCTTTGATAAGATAGAAGAAGCGGCCGATTGGCTTAAAACAATTCATTAGCATGCCAGGCCTTAATATTTACAGTCCCGAATAATAATCATATCCCTGGCGTGCCCAATAATCGGGCGGGCGGGTGTTGCTGAAGGTTATGCTGCCGATGCGTTTTAAGTTTTTGATGCCATATTTTACAGGTATGATGAGCCGCAGCGGCGCACCGTGGTTCATGGGGACGGGCCGGCCGTTCATTTCGTAAGCTAAAATGGTTTGGGGATGTATAGCGCTCGGCATATCCAGCCCAACCTGGTAAGCCTTATCAGGCGTCATCAAGCCCATATAGGCCATTGTAGCATCCTGCGCCAGGCCGAAGTGTTCGATAAAATCAATCATTTTTAACCCGCCCCAGTATTGTATCTGGTCCCAGCCTTCCACACATTTAAAATCGAACACAATCTCGGTTTTGGGGAGGGCCTTTATCTGGTCCATAGTGATTTGTATCACCTCGCCGTTGTATTTGTTCACCTGCAGCGCCCAGGCCGCTATATCGAAATGGCCCTCAATGCCTATATCGCTGTTGTAGCGCACATTTTTGGCAGCCATTGATTTGGGGTAGGTTTTCACCAGGTGATTTTTGTCGAAAAATCTGCGGAAAGCCAACTCGGTTTGGTTCAATGCCCGGCGCAACGGAGCCCTGGCCCCGGCGGTTATCCCGGCAGTTTCGGGTGCTGCATTGTATAACCAGCTCCAGCCTTTGTAGGCCGCCACAGCCATCAGCCCAAATACGCCGAAAGAGATAAAACTGCGGCGGTTTATCTTTTGCTGCACGGTAAGCTCCTTTTTGGGTATCTCTTTATTTTTCATCTTCGGCAGGGCTTAGGGTTTTGGGATCGGGTTGCGGCTCGGTAACTACCTCGAAGCCGGCTACTACAGCTCTGAAGTTGTTCCATCCGGCTAATATTACCTGGATGATATGTATCAGGAAGAAAAGCACGTAGCCGATGGTGAGTACAAAGTGGATGATGCGGGCTGAGTGGTAGCCGCCGCATAACCAGGTAATGGTGGCAAACTGAACGGGCTTGTAAATAGCCAGCCCGGTAACCAGCGAACCAAAACCCATTACGATGATGGCTGTATAGGCAATGCGCTGGGCAGCGTTGTATTTGTTTTGCGGCGGTGCCATCTTACGGATGTGCAAATCGTGCAGTAGTACCAGCCAGGCCTCTTTGAATGAATTGCGCTGGGGCAGCAGCTCGCGCCAGGCACCGGAGATGATGGTATAAAGCACGTAAACAAGTCCATTCAGTGCAAAAAACCACATAAACAAAAAGTGGAAGGCCATGCCTTCGCGCAAACGCGCCCCAATATGCAGGGCATCATAAAACCCTTGGGGGAAGAATTTGAAATAGGTATGCCCGAATAGGGTGATACTGTATTCGTCGTTTCCCCAGTAGATAAGCGCGCCGCTCCATATCATAATGGCCAGCACCGGGAAATTTACCCAGTGGGTCCAGCGCATGAGCAGGGAGTGTTTTTCTTTTATGGTTTTCATTGCTTGGGAGGCTTGCTAAAGTTTAATTGCTGGCAGTCATTGTTGCCTGGAACGCCGCGCGCTGTGCAGCCAATATCCCGCCGTGTTGCGTATCCTGCACAAAGGCAATTACTTCAAAGTTTTGTGCCGTAAAATTTTTAGGCAGTTCGATGCCGGCCTCTCCGCTTTTATCGCCGTTGAGGGTAATCTGCTGCAATTTAGTTACTATCTGCACGTGTGCTAAGGTGCGGCCATTGTTTTCGCCTGCTTTTACAACGGTAGTTGCGTTCTTCTCAACCAGGGCCAGCACTAAGGCGGTATTCGCGCCGCTGCCTTCGGTACGGTATTTAAGGCTTGCCTTACCACCGGCGATTTTCAGGTCCTCTAAAGATAGCGTTGATTTTGCTGCCGTAGTTAAGCCTGTGCTTATGGCTTTGCGCAGCGTGCCCTCCTCCGAACCTACGAACTCGGTACGGCCGTTCACTATAGCCTGCGGTGTATAAACCTGGCTGATATTTAGCCAATGGGCATAAACGTTTTGCCTGTGCGAGAACTCAGCATTGCTGAACGCGTCTTTCCAGCCGAGGCGGTTCCAATAATCTACATGGTAAGCCAAAATATAAATTGGCTTGCCCGCGCTTTCTTTTTCTATTTTGGCTATCGCAGCATCGGCAGGCGGGCAACTGCTGCAACCTTCTGAGGTAAACAGTTCTATTACGGCAAAACCTTTGTTATCAGAAAGTGGCTTTGCCTTTGCCATACTCGGCATGGCGCCCCTGAATGCTGCCGTAGCAAAAGCAGCGGCAAGCAGGATGATGGCGGTAGATAATATCTTGATTGTTTTCATAACAACTGGTGTATTTTTACCTGCTTAGTAGCACTTAGGGATATATCCTTACACATAAATAAAAATAATAACATGGTTTATTGTTGTTTATTTTAGATACATAAACCAGCGGCGAAAAAATCAAGGGATTAATACAAATCTCGCTGTAAGGTTTTACATAACCTAACGACAAAGCAATTGTTTATAAAACAGCTGAAATGACAACACCTCCCGCAATTCATCAGCTCGACCCAAAAAACTGGGTGAAAGCTTATGCCGATTATTTGTATATGTACGCCATTACCCGCATAAACGATGAGGAGCAGGCGCAGGATTTGGTACAGGAAACTTTTTTGGCGGGCTTGCAGGCCATGAGCCGCTTTGCCGGCAAAAGCAGCGAACGCACCTGGCTAACCGCCATCCTGAAGAACAAGATTATAGATGTGTACCGAAAGCGCTCGTCGGGCTTGCGCACGCAGGAACTGACGCACGCCGAAGGCGAGGTGGTGGATTTTTTCGATGCGGCCGACGGGCATTGGAAAGAGCAGCACGCGCCGCAGCCCTTCGGCATAGAGGATTACGACCCGCTGGAGGGAAAAGAATTCAACAGCATACTAAAGATGTGCATGGAAAAACTACCCGCGCTGTGGCTATCGGTTTTTACCATGAAGCACCTGGATGAGGAACCCACCGACACCGTTTGCGCCGAACTGAAGATAAGCGCAGCCAACTATTGGGTAATTATACACCGTGCAAAACTTAACCTTAGGGCTTGCCTTCAAAAAAACTGGATCTGAATATGAACCCACTAAAAGCTATAATATACAACTGCAGCAGGGCAACCTACCTAACCGATAAGCGGCTGGAGGGAAAGATAACATTCAGGGAAAGTATAGCCCTGCGCATACACCTCTATGGATGCGCGGCCTGCCGGCTATACGTAAAGCAGAGCGCCAAAATAAGCGAGATGATTGGCGATTTGCTAAAATCACAGCCGCCGCAAGGCGTGCGCTTGGCTGACGATTTTAAAGCCGGCCTGCAAGAACGTATTGACCAGCAGATAAACAAAAATTAAAAATGCTGTAAGGGTTAGTTGCCGATGCCGACAAAGAGGGAAAAGTAAATCAAACCATGAAAACTCAAAAAACATCGCTTTTAGCAACAATCGTATTATCGGGCGTATTGGCTTTATGTGGCCCTATCGTAAACGCACATGCCGCAATAACTCCGGGCCATTCTATGGAGGCAGCAGCCGACACCGGCAAAATGAAAAAGCCTATGATGAAAAAGCCCGCCATGATGGACAAAAAGAAAATGGATAAAATGAAGCCTGCTAAAAACAAGATGGGCAAAATGGATACCAAAGTGATGAAAGATACCGCATCAAAAATGTAACCATGGTCAAAAAGAAAAGCAATAAATAATTGGGAGGTTGTTTTTGTTTTAAAGGATGGGGGCGTGTAGCCCCCTCTTTTTTTGGAAGAAAATTTCGAACATCGAATTTCGAACGCCCAGCGCCGAAGTATAACTTCGTTATTCGAAATTGGGCATTCGGGGTTGATACTCAATCGGCTTTTCAAAGGGTCTCTTCTATCCTCTTTTTATTTTACTAATTTGCCTGCTATTAGCCTTAGCGGCTTTATAACTCAGACATGAAGAAATTACTTATCATTCTCCTGTTTATTTATGCTAATCATGCGCTTGCTCAGGATAAAACCCGGCAAACCCTTCAATTTGCCATTACGGGCGAAGTGGAGAAAGCATTAGTAATCACCCTCGATTCGTTGAAGCAATATAAAATAAGCGAGATAGGCGACATCAACGTAACCGACCATACCGGGGCCTTTAAACATAAGGACGACCAATTGAAGGGCGTTTTGCTGAAGGATGTATTATCGCACACTAAATTTAAAACCACCAGCCCTAAATTGCTCAGCCGTTTTTATTTTGTATGCACAGGTATAGATGGCTATAAGGTAGTGTACTCCTGGAATGAACTTTACAACACCAGTGTTGGCGAGCATGTGTACATCATTATGGAAAAAAACGGCATGGCGATAGATAAAATGCCCGAGAGTATCCAGATGACCTCCGCCGCTGATTTTAAAACCGGCCGCCGCTACCTGCATAACCTGGATAAGATTGTTGTGGGGCAGGTGCAATAATGGCGAGTTAAATCTGCGGGTAATAGCTCCTTCAATTATTTTCACCTCACCATACTAAAAATTAGGCAGCAACGCTTTAATAATATATTTTTGCAGTTGAATATATAACATACCAATACTATGTCGCAGCACAACGAAGAAGAAAAAAACTTTGATTACGTATTTTACCTGGTAGCACTAATTAGCGGTGCTTTTGTAGGCGCAATTATAGATAGGGGCTTTATTTGGATACCCGTAGGCGCCATTTTCGGCTTGCTTACTGCTGCGGTATTCATTAAGTTTTTGGTAAAAGGCCGTGAAGAGGTCTGATAGCAGCCTCCCATCATTTATACGAAACTGGAACCAGTTTTACGGCATCGTGCTTGTATGGCTGGTTTTTTTGATTTTTATATTCTGGCTTATTACCCGCTCTTTTGAATGAGCTTAACCGATTGGATAGTTCTTGGCTGCACCCTGCTTGCCATTGTTGCTTACGGTGTTTTTAAAAGCGGTAGCAATAAAGATATAGGGCAATACCTGGGCAGCCGCTCGTTGCCATGGTACCATGTAGGGCTATCGGTAATGGCCACACAGGCCAGTGCAATTACATTCCTGTCTGCCCCCGGGCAAGCCTACGGCGATGGCATGCGCTTCGTGCAGTTCTATTTCGGGCTGCCGCTAGCCATGATTGTGCTGTGCGTAACCTTCGTACCCATCTTCCATAAATTAAAGGTTTATACCGCCTACGAGTTCCTGGAAACCCGGTTCGACCTCAAAACCCGCGCTCTTACCTCCCTGCTGTTTTTGATACAGCGCGGGCTTTCTACGGGCATAACTATTTATGCACCCTCCATCATTCTATCGGGCATACTGCATATCGATATTACTTACACTACCCTGTTTATTGGCGGGTTGGTGCTGTTCTACACCGTTTATGGCGGCAGCAAGGCGGTATCGTACACGCAACTGCTGCAGATGACCATCATTTTCTCGGGGATGTTCCTGGCAGGGTTGTTCGTAGTGTTGCTGATGCCCTCAGATATCGGCTTCCTCAAATCCGTTAAGCTGGCGGGCAACCTGGGCCGCATGAACGTTATCGACTGGCACTTCGACCCAAAAAGCCGTTACAACGTATGGAGTGGCATTATCGGCGGGTTCTTTTTGCAGCTGGCCTACTTCGGTACCGATCAAAGCCAGGTGGGCCGCTACCTCACGGGTTGCTCGGTAGAGCATAGCCGCCTCGGCCTCATCATGAACGGCATGCTCAAGATACCTATGCAGTTCCTTATCCTGCTGGTGGGCGTATTGGTGTTCAGCTTTTACCAGTTTAACCGCCCGCCTGTTTTCTTCAACAATTACGAGGTAGAGCAGGTAAAGAAAAGCAGCTATGCTCCGCAGTTTAACCAACTGGAAACGCAGTACAACAAAACCTTCGACGAGCGGAGGCTAAAGGCCGATAACCTGTCCAAAGCATTGGATACCCATAACCCAGAGCAGGTTGCCAGGGCAAAAGCCGAGCTAAGCAGCCTTACTAAACAAGCCGGGCAGATACGTACCGATGCCATCGCCGTTATCAAAAAGAGTAACGATAAGGCCAATACCGACGATACCAACTACGTATTCCTCACCTTTGTTACACAATATTTGCCTAAAGGCTTGATAGGCCTGCTCATCGCTGTGATATTTTTGGCATCCATGGGTTCTACGGCCAGTGGGCTTAATTCATTGGCATCAACCACTGCGGTAGATTTTTATAAACGCATCATCAACCCCAACGCATCGGATAAAAGCTATGTAAACGCATCGCGCCTGGCCACCGTTTTCTGGGGTGTGGTATGTATAGGTATGGCGCTTTACGCCAGCAAAATAGGCAACCTGCTGGAAGCTGTGAACCAATTAGGCTCTTACATTTACGGCACCGTGCTGGGCGTTTTCGTAGTTGCCTTTTATTTAAAAAGCATAAGGGCTACGCCGGTATTCATAGCTGCTGTGCTTACCGAGCTGATTATCCTTTATATGGGTTACAAAGAAACGGTAGCCTACCTTTGGCTAAACCCAATAGGCTGTTTTGGGGTGATTATGATTGCGGCAATTTTAAATATCTTTATCAAACCCAGGCAACCCGCAACCAATTGAGCCATGCAAGCAATAGCCGTATCGGCAAATAAGAAACTTTACGGACTAGACCATCTGCGGGCATTCGCTATTTGTTATGTGCTGATATACCATTACCGCCTGTTGGCCACCCGGATTGGGTCGGCAACATTGCTCCTTTCGGGTGGACGGGCGTAGACCTGTTTTTCGTGCTGAGCGGATACCTCATCTCCTCGCAACTGTTTGCAGAGCTCGGCAAAACCGGCAGCATATCGCTCAAAACGTACTTCATCAAACGGTCTTTCCGCATATTGCCGGCGTACCTGTTTATTGTGGCGGTGTATTTTTTGATACCCGCCTACCACGAGCGCGAGGCATTATCGCCACTTTGGCGTTTCCTTACCTTCACCAAAAACTTTGGGATGGATACCCGCGTAGAGGGTACCTTTTCGCACTCCTGGTCGCTTTGCGTAGAGGAGCAATTTTACCTGGTGCTGCCGATGGTGCTACTTGGGCTGGCTTATTTTAAGGCAGGGAAGAAGGGCATGCTGCTGCTTGCCAGTGTGTTTGTATTGGGCTTCGCGATAAGATGGATGAGCTGGCAGAGGCTGGTGCCATACCTTAATACCGATGCCCAAGGTGCATTATACCGTACCTATATCTATTACCCTACCTACAACAGGCTGGACCCTTTGCTGGTGGGCATCGCCATATCAGCACTGTATCATTACCGCCCTGATACTATTCCGAAAATAACAAAGGCAGCCAATTTGTTAATACTAGCAGGTATGATGGTGCTGATAGCGGCCTATTTTGTTTCCAAAGACGAAGGCAAAATACTGGCCCCGCTTTTTGGATTCCCACTAGTAGCTATCGGCTACGGCCTAATCGTAATGGCGGCAGTGCACCCGGCTAGCATCTTGTTCAAACACCGTTCTGCCATTACCGAAAAAATCGCAACGCTATCTTATAGCCTCTACCTGTCGCACAAAGGGCTGATGCCTTTAACCCAAAAGTTGATTGCGCCTTACGGCATCAGCGAAAATAGCAACCTGGCTATGCTGATATGCTTTACCGTTGTGGCTATAGGTGCCATACTGTTGCATGTTGTGGTAGAAAAACCATTTTTAAGGATGCGCGACAGGATACTGAAGCCAAAGCTTCAACCTATTGCTGTGCCAGACTAAACGTCTTGAAGTAAATAACTTGGGTGGGAAACAAAAAGATTAACCATCCAGTAGAAAAACAAAAAGCTCTTTTGGCCCGTGGGCACCTAAAACCAATGTCTTTTCGATATCTGCAGTGCGGCTGGGGCCGGTTATGGTGGTTATCATGGATGGGATGCGGGCGGCATATTTTTCTTTGATAAGCTTAAAGCCGTCCTTAAGGTCCATCACCAGTTGAGAGGTATAAGCCAGCACGATGTGTACCGGCGGATAAATACTAAGCCTGCGGCCTGCAGCGTTTGCATTGGAGAGCATGATGCTGCCATTGCGGGCTATCAATGCCTCGCAAAGCGTAAAGCCAACTTCGGCCTGCTCAAAATCTTTATCGGTTTCAAAAAAAGGATATTCGTAGGTATTGAGTACCTGCTGCAGGGCGGGTTCCCAGCAGTATATCTTGTGCCATTTGCGCTCTTCGGCAAGTTCCAGCAGGTTTTCTATGAATTGTACCTCGTCTTCGCAGAAAACGAACTGCCCGTTAACGGCTGTAAACTGTTCCGCAAAAACCACTTCCAGCAGTTCGTCATCGGACGGGTACATCGGCAGGTCTTCCAGAGAGGGGTAGGGATTATCGCGCTTCTCTAAAAGCGCCTTGCGCACTTTCTTCAGCAGTTTTTCTTTCGATGTAGTAATATCCCTCATGTTAAGCCTTTAGTATAAAGTCAAAAGTCGTAAGCCGTTCCTAATTTCAGGACTTTAGACTTACGACTTCAGACTTTTTAAATATTAATCCTTGCCTATCGGGTCTTCCTCGGTTCCTTCAATCCTCGAAAGTTCGGGGTTTATCAGGCTATCCGGGATGGCGTTGTTATCCGGTATCAGGGTAGGCTCACCGTTAACGAATTTATCGTACGCTGTACGATGTTCAAACGGGCGCTTGCCTAATATATCTTCCAAATCCGACTGGAACAGCACTTCTTTCTCCAATAGTTTCAATGCTACAGCCTCTAAGCCCTCGCGGTGTTTGATCAGCAGCTCTTTGGTGCGGGCGTAAACCACATCCACCAATACACGTACCTCGGCATCTATCAACTCGGCAGTGGCATCCGAATAAGGCTTGATAAACTGGTTCTCGCCTTGCGGATCGTAGAATGACAGGTTACCTACCTTATCGTTCATACCATATATTTTCACCATGCCGTAAGCCAGGCGGGTAATGCGTTCCAAATCGCTAAGGGCGCCAGTAGTTACCTTGCCAAAAACAATGTCTTCGGCAACGCGGCCACCCATAGATAGGGTCATGTCGTCAATCAGTTCTTCTTTCGCCACCAAAAAGCGTTCGTTTGGCAGGTACTGGGCGTAACCCAATGCAGCCACGCCACGTGGAACGATGGTTACCTTTACCAATGGATCGGTATGTTCCAAAAACCAGCCGGCTATAGCATGGCCTGCTTCGTGGTAAGCAACCACGCGTTTTTCTTCGGGAGAGATGATTTTGTTTTTCTTTTCTAAACCACCAATCACACGGTCTATCGCGTCCTGGAAATCCAGCATATCTACTGCTTCTTTGTTCTTACGGGCAGCAATCAGGGCAGCCTCGTTACAAACGTTGGCAATTTCGGCACCTGCAAAACCCGGGGTTTGTGCAGATAGTTTCTTGGCATCAACACCTTCTGATAATTTGATAGGCTTTAAGTGAACCTTAAATATCTGCTCACGGCCAATCAAATCGGGTTTATCAATAGATACCTGCCTGTCAAAACGTCCCGGGCGCATTAATGCAGAGTCCAGCACATCCGGGCGGTTGGTAGCAGCTAATATGATGATACCGCTATCGGTACCGAAACCATCCATCTCTACCAGTAACTGGTTCAGCGTGTTTTCGCGCTCATCGTTACCACCTACAATATTGTTTTTACCACGTGCACGGCCAATAGCGTCAATCTCATCAATAAAGATGATACAAGGTGCTTTGTCCTTAGCCTGGCGGAACAAATCGCGAACACGCGATGCACCCACGCCTACGAACATCTCCACGAAATCGGAACCCGAAAGCGAGAAGAATGGCACCTGTGCCTCGCCTGCAACGGCTTTAGCCAACAGGGTTTTACCTGTACCCGGCGAACCAACCAGCAATGCGCCTTTTGGTATCTTACCACCCAGGTTAGTGTATTTTTTTGGATTTTTCAGGAAATCTACAATTTCCATAACCTCTTGCTTAGCTTCTTCCAAACCGGCAACATCATTAAACGTTACCGATACCTGGGCCTCTTTATCAAACAAGGTAGCTTTTGATTTACCAATGTTGAAGATTTGGCCGCCCGGGCCACCGCCACCGCCACTACCCATACGGCGCATAATGAATAACCAAACGCCCACCAGCAATACCGCCATAATGATGCATTGCACCAACCAGTTGCTCAGCAGGTTCTCTTTGCTTTGCAGGTATTCAATAGAAGTAACTTGCCCGTCGTTTACGCTTTTATCGGCTGCTGCAATAGAGGCTTTAAGGCTTTCGTAAGAGGCATCGGTAAAGTAATATTGCGGCCCGTCAGAATTTACCTTTAACGTGCCGGTGTTTTTGTTGGCATCTTTATATTCAGGTTTATTAAGGCTGTCTGGTTTGATGTAAACGTCGGCAAATATTAAGTCGCCGTTTTTATAAGCGCTAATTTTTTCAACGTCTCTCGACTTTAGCATTTTAGTTGCAAAACGCTGAAAGTTGATGTTTTTACCACTGGTGCCACCTATAAGGGTTGGCACTATCACTATGCCTATAAGGGCTATAGCGTACAACCACATCAGGTTGAATTTTGGCGGTTTAGGCGTAATCTTTTTATTCGGTATTTTCCTTATCGGTTTCTGGCCATCGGCCTTTTTATCGTTTTCCATTTTTACAAGCTCATCTATCAATAATAAATCATTAAAAAGGGCATTTTTGTCGAGCCTTGCTTAAGCGCTTTTATAGCTTTTAATTTCAGCATCGCCCCATAAATCTTCAACACCATAATACTCGCGCTTATCGGTGCGGAAGATGTGTATCACTACGTCAACATAATCCAGCAGTATCCATTCGCCATGTTGCAGCCCTTCCTTGCGCCAGGGGTCTTGCTGCGTGGCTTTATAAATTTCTTCCTCAACGCTGTTTGCTATTGCTTTTACCTGTGTGGCAGAATCGGCGTGGCAAATCACAAAATAATCTGCTACCGAGCTTTTGATGTTCCGGAGGTCGAGCCTCACCAGTTCATTCCCCTTCTTTTCCTGCATGCCGTGTATGGCCAGTTCAGAAATGTAGGTGGATTCATTTATCACTTTACTTTTTACCATCAAAAAGAATTAGTTTTGAACGATTTGGGTTTATAAATTATTATACGTTGCAAAATAACATAATTTCAGGATTATTTGTTGGACAAAATTTAGTGACACTAAAAGAAGTTGACTCCACCAATAATTTCCTCAAAAATATCCTGTCAAATTCCAAGCCAGTACCCGAAGGTACGGTCATTATGGCAGAAAGCCAATACGCGGGCCGCGGGCAGCACCAAAACACATGGCATGCCCAGCCGGGCAAAAACCTAACCTTCAGCCTATTGCTGAACCCTGCTTTTTTATCGCCAACCAGGCAATTCGACCTCACAAGAGCCGTTAGCATAGGGGTTTACGATGCCTTGCACCCTTTACTGGGCAGTGCCCTCAAGATTAAATGGCCCAACGATATCTACGTAGGCAACCGTAAGCTGGGCGGCATGTTAATTGAAAATATGATACAGGGCGGACAAATACGACACTCGGTAATTGGCATAGGCCTCAACATAAACCAGGACGATTACCCCGAAAGCGCCGGGAGTGCCATATCATTACGGCAGATATTACATAGGGATTATGATTTAAAGGAGATATTATCCCAAATTTGCAGCCATATAGAAGGCTGGTACCTGCAATTGAGGGCCGGAAAGGTTGATGTTGTAAGGGATACGTACCTGGGCCGACTATACCGGTTAAACGAAGAGGCCGATTATGCATCTAACGATCAGCCGTTCCGTGGCACGATAGCCAACGTAACCGAAACCGGCCTGCTGGTGGTGTTAATTAATGGCGAAGAAAAAATATACGATTTAAAGGAAATTACATTTTTGAACAACTAACATGAAAAAAGTATTTTTGGTAATTGCAGCATTGATAATGGCCGTGGGCGCAAAAGCCCAGATAGAATCGCCGGTGAACTGGTCATACGCGGCCAAAAGGATAAGCGCTACCGAGGCAATCGTTTACATTAAGGCCTCCATACAAAAAGACTGGCACATTTACTCGCAAACGGTAAAAGATGGCGGCCCATCAAAAACGCTGTTCACCTTCAACACATCTAAAGATTACGCCCTGGTTGGCAAAACTGCCGAACCGAAACCGATAACCAAATACGAAGACGTTTTTAAGATGAACGTAGGCTATTTTGAAAAAGAAGTGGTATTCAGCCAAAAGATAAAACTAAAATCGGCCAGGGCCAGCGCGGTTAATGGCAAGGTAGAGTTTATGGTTTGTAACAATGTGAAATGCCTGCCGCCCGATGAAGTTGGGTTCTCTATCCCTTTAGGTAAATAATATTTAAACGCCGGATAGCTGATGACCCCTACAAACACCCGTGGCAGCAAGCTGCGCAACCTTATATTGTTCTTTGCGGTTATACTCACCTTTGCTGTTCTTGCGCCTAACAGCGTAAAAGCATTCCAAAAGGCAGATGCGGGCGCGCCTTCCGATTTACAGTTTACTGCCATACCTACCGCTGCAGACAGCCTGTCTATCCGCAAGAAAGCCGATTCGGTTGCGAAAGCTAAAACGGATTCGGTTGCAAAGGTACAGGTAGCGGCGAAAGCAGCGGCAGCAGCAAAAGAAATACCCAAATCGCTTTGGCAGATATTTCTTGAGGGGTTTTTAGGAGGCCTCGCAGCTATCGTGATGCCTTGTATTTATCCCTTATTGCCACTAACGGTGAGTTTCTTTACAAAAAAGGCGGGCAACAGGGCAAAAGGCATTGGCCATTCTATTATGTATGGCCTTTCTATCATCGTAATCTACGTTGGCCTTGGCTTGCTTATTACCCTACTATTCGGTTCTGATGCGCTTAATGCCTTGGCAAGCAACGGCATATTTAATATATTTTTCTTTTTGCTATTGATTGTGTTCGCCATATCGTTCCTTGGCGCGTTCGAAATTACCTTACCCAGCTCATTAGCCAACAAGCTCGACCAAAACTCGGATAAAGGCGGCGTAGCCGGGATATTTTTCATGGCCGCCACGCTCGTGGTGGTATCATTCTCCTGCACCGGGCCTATTATAGGCACCTTATTGGTAGATGCGGCATCCAAAGGGCATAGGCTTGCCCCTGCCATGGGCATGTTTGGCTTTTCATTTGCACTGGCTTTGCCCTTTACCATATTTGCCTTATTTCCATCGATGCTGAAGAGCCTGCCAAAATCGGGCGGATGGCTTAACAGCGTAAAAGTGGTTCTGGGTTTCCTTGAGCTGGCTTTTGCATTTAAATTCTTATCTAACGTAGACCTTGCCTACCATTGGAACCTGTTCCATAGGGAGATATTCTTAGCCTTATGGATAACCATAGGGGCTTTGCTTGGCCTATATATATTAGGGAAACTGAAATTCTCGCACGATAGTGATGTGCCGTTTGTGACTATACCACGCCTGTTTTTCTCGATAGTGGTGTTTGCTTTTGTGGTGTATATGATACCCGGCCTTTGGGGAGCCCCTTTAAAATCTATAAGTGCGTTTTTACCTCCGGAGGGTACGCAGGATTTTAACCTTTCGCCGACACCCGATGCTGGTACAGCACCTGTTGCCGGCACAGCTGCTACGCCCGTAGTAAGCATTAAAGAGCGGAAATATGCGGCCAATTATGCCAGCAATAAAATAAAAGGGCTCGACCCCTGGTACGATTACGAGCAGGCTCTGCAGGTTTCTAAAGAAACACATAAGCCGATCTTAATTGACTTTACAGGCTTTGTTTGCGTTAACTGCCGTAAAATGGAAGCGGATGTATGGTCGGACAAGGAGGTGTTTACACGCATTAAAAACAACTTTGTATTGCTGCAGCTTTTTGTTGACGATAAAGCCGACCTCGACCCCAAAGATGTATTCGTATCTACCTACAGCGGAAAGAAAATAACCACCATTGGTGCCAAATGGAGCGATATGGAAGCCTCAAGATTCAACTCCAACTCGCAGCCCAACTACATTATTATGGATAGCAACGGAACTGCGCTTGCACCGGGACGCGGAGCAAATTATGACGTGGGCGAGTATATCAAGTTTTTGGATAATGGTCTGGCCGCCTACAAAGCTGCCAAATAAGCCCGCTATTTAAATCAATATCAGCTCATTGCCTTTTGTAGCGTTCATTCTCGCCGAAAAAGTGTAAATTCGCCGTGATTTTGGGGAGCAGTGTATAGCTAACACTATTTACGCAGCCTCAAAGCCATGCAAACTCACTTATACAGGATATAGGGCGTTTCCCTCTGAGACAAAATGACGCAGATTAAAAAAATAGGACTCTTTACATCGGGCGGCGACGCGCCTGGAATGAATGCTGCTATCCGCGCGGTAGTACGTACCGCCAAATATTATAATATCGAAGTAATTGGCATACGCCGCGGTTACGAGGGCATGATAAACGGCGAATTTTTCCCGATGGACGGAAAATCTGTCGCCAACATTATACAACGTGGCGGTACTATCCTAAAAACTGCCCGCAGCGAACAGTTCAAAACCCCCGATGGCCGCCGCCTGGCTTACGACCAATTGATGAATCACGGCATACAGGGCCTGGTTGCTATTGGTGGCGATGGTACCTTTACAGGGGCACGCATATTTGGCAGCGAATATGATATGCCTATAGTTGGCCTGCCCGGCACTATAGATAATGACCTTCACGGAACTGATTTTACTATAGGATATGATACAGCCATTAACACCGTAATTGATGCGGTGGATAAGATACGCGACACGGCAGAATCGCACGACAGGCTTTTCATAGTAGAGGTAATGGGCCGCGACAGCGGGCTGATTGCCTTGCGCACCGGCATCGCATCGGGCGCGGAAGCCATCATCATCCCCGAAACCAACAGGGATATCAATGCCTTGATGGAGCGCTTAGAGAACGGGCGCAAGGATAAATCATCAAAAATTGTGATGGTAGCCGAGGGCGAAGACCCGGGTGGTGTATTTGAGATAGGCCGCCAGGTAAAAGAAAAATTCCCGAATTACGATACCCGCGTATCTATTTTGGGCCACATACAGCGCGGCGGTAAGCCTACCTGTATGGATAGGGTACTGGCCAGCCGCATAGGCGTAGCCGCCGTAGAGGCCCTGCGCGATGGGCACCGCAACGAAATGATCGGCATCGTTCATAACGAAATCGCCTACACGCCGTTTGAACACGCCTGTAAACATCACGTAGAAATAAATGCCAACTTTTTGAAGATAGTAGAGATATTATCGATTTAAGCCGCTAAAAATGAAAACAAAAGCGCTATTTATAGCGTTTTTTGCAAAACCCTTGCCGCATTAGGCGGGGGTTTATTATTTTAGTGCGCATACAAAAAATTACCCCATGGAAATATTTACCGACCCGGAAGCCTGGGTATCCCTCATAACGCTGACTGTACTGGAAATCGTACTCGGTATTGATAACGTGATATTCATCTCCATCCTGTCGGACAAGTTGCCCAAGAACCAGCAAGCTCGTGGCCGCAAGCTGGGTTTGGGCGGTGCTATGCTTACCCGCATATTGCTGCTGCTATCCATTACCTGGGTAATGAAATTAACCACGCCCTTATTCAATATATCGGGCACCTTAGGCATAACCGACCCTGAATGGGTAGAGAAGCTGGCCATATCCGGCCGCGATTTGATACTCCTCATCGGCGGGATGTTCCTCATCTACAAAAGCACAGCAGAGATACACCATAAAATAGAGGGCGAAGAGGATGATGCCGGCAAGGTAAAACCCAAATCGTTTTGGGCCACCATCTTCCAGATTATGCTGCTTGATATCGTGTTCTCGCTCGATTCTGTAATTACTGCCGTTGGCATGGCCAGCCATGTAGAAATCATGATAGCCGCCGTGGTAATAGCCGTGGGCATTATGATGTGGGCATCGGGGGGCGTGGCGGCATTCGTAAATAAACACCCTACGGTGAAAATGTTGGCCTTATCGTTCCTGCTGCTAATAGGCGTATCGTTGATAGCCGAAGCTTTGGAGCAGCATATCCCTAAGGGATACATCTACTTCGCTATGGCTTTCTCTGTACTGGTAGAGATGCTGAACCTGAAGATGAAGGGAAAGCGGACGGCCAACGCAGCAAAGGCGGCCAAAGCAACGGCTAAGAAATAAAGCTAAGCCGGTTTACCTTAAGATGGTGACGTATCCGCTGAGTTTTTGGTTTTTGAAACCAAGATCGATCACGTAATAATAGGTGGAGGCCGGCAAAGCTTTGCCGTTCTGTGTGCCGTTCCAGGCGGTTTGGTACCCACGCGATTGGAACACCTGGCTGCCATAACGATTATAAATATTTACAATGCAATTAGGGTAACTTGCAATGCCGCTGATGTTCCATACATCATTCGTTCCATCGTCGTTTGGTGTAAAGGTGTTTGGCGCTGTAACCTGCTTTACAACATACACGGTTATAGGTTGGCTGTGTGCCGGCGTACTGCAGATGGCTGTAGGGGTAGCCGTACAAGTTACGATATCGCTGTTTGTGAAATCATTGCTTGCGAAAACCGCGCTGTTGTCTCCCGCAGGGCTACCATTGATATACCACTGGTAAATAACATCGCCAATTGCATCCTGCACTGTGGCTGTAAAAGTAATTGTGGTTCCTTCCAATACCGAATTTACCGAAGCCACGATGCTTACCGAGGGTGTTTGCGGCGTTACCAAATCTACAGTTAGCACATTAGAGGGCACTGGATAATTTGCAAGGCAATTATCATCGGTATTGGTGACGGTGCAGCTAACCACATCGCCTTTTTTCAGCAACGTGCTCACCAACTTATCGCTATTGGTGCCTGCATTTGCATTGTTTACTTTCCATTGATAACCTGGATGGGCGCCCCCGTTTTGTACGCTGGCTGTAAAAGTGATGGTACCACCCGCGCATGGCGAGGCATAGCTGGCCGAGATATTAACAGAGGGCAACAGCGGCATTACCACTGTAAGCGTTCGCGATACCGGCGTGGCCGATACGTATAAGGGCGGGTTTGCATTTTGAGAAACAGTAATAACTGCGTTCCCTACGCCCATGATATGCACCTTGCCAGCCGGAGAAACCGTAGCAACTGCAGGGTTACTGCTGGTAAAGATTAGGGGTATAACAGCATTTGAGGAGGATGTTTCGGTATCGAAATCGGCATCGCAAACCGTTTTAACGGCAATAGGCGACATATCAACTTCCAAATGCTCTACTACCGTAAGTTGCTGGCTTACCGCGTTGGCTGGATAATAGTTGGCGTTACCCACTTGGTTAGCTGTTATAGTAGTAATGCCCGGCCCTACTAAATGAATTAAGCCATTGGCTGTAGGCACGGCCACAGCGGGATCGCTACTGGTGTAAACAATCGGCGTTTCGGTATTGGTGCTTGTTCCACCCGGATCATAGTTGTTGTTTGCATCTAATTGCGGATCCTGCTGCGAAGGAAGGGTAATGATGGAAGGCTTTAAAGGTGGGGTAGCCTGTACCGCAATGCTTAAGGTTGTGGTGCTGCTGCCGCCACCATTGTAAGCCGTTATGGTATATTCAGTAGCAGGCCAAAGCGCTGTAGGCTGGCCCGAAACTATGCCCGTAGTGGCATCAAAAACAAGGCCCGGCGGCAGTGCCTTATCAATTGTATAGCCCGACACGATTAGCTTTTTCGCGAGACCGGCGGTGCCGACAAATAAATTTCCGCGTCCATCAAGCATTATTCCAATGGGAGAGCCAAAAAAGTTCTGTCCGTTAGGGTCTCCGCTCACTGGTATTATTGTTACGATACCTGCCGGCGACACCCGCTTTATCCGGCCTTCATTTTGGTCGGCAACGTATAAATTCCCGGTTCCGTCTATCCTAAGCTCCCTGGGAAAAGTAAAGCCTGTTGCAAAAGTAGATACATCGCCGGCAGCGTTTATCTTGCGGATAACGCCATTAGACGAGTCGGAAACATACAGGTTACCCGTAGCGTCGATCTCAACAGCGGTTGGGGTAGAAAATGAGACAGATAGCCTGGGCCCATTGGTTTGGGTTCCCCCGCCGGCATAGGTTGTAACCACTCCGGCGGGCGTTATTTTACGTATCAGGTTGTTGGCCTGGTCGGCAACGAAAACATTTCCTGCAATATCAACAGTCAGACCCCGGGGATTGTTAAAGCTTGCGGCGGCCCCGGTGCCATCATTTGCCCCGGGTGTAGGGTTGCCCGCCAAAGTAGATACCAGCCCGCCGGGGGTTATTTTCCTAATCATGTTGTTGGCCTGATCGGCTACATAAATATTACCGGCGGCATCTGCAGCCAATGCATCGGGTGCGTTGAAAGATGCTAATGTTCCCTGGCCATCAGCAGTACCAATGGCTCCGCTTCCGGCGAAAACAGATTGCGCGCCCGGCGCGGTTACCTTGATAATCTGGTTATTGCCCCAATCGGCCACGTAAACAACGCCGGCCGCATTTAAAGCTACGCCGGTAGCGGTAGAAAACCCCGAAGCATAGTCACTTACCTGGCCATAAATAGTGGCGGGTACGGCACCGCCGCTGTTAGTCGGCACAATTGGTGCAATGGGCGCATTGATAAGAAAAACCTGGGGCGTTTGATAGCTGATATTGGGCGGAGGGACAGCTGTTATAACCTGGTCTACAGCAACGCTTGAATTGATTGTTTTTTTGTGTTGAGGCGCAGCATATGTGACACTGTACCGGGGTGCCTGGGCAAAAGCACAATTGAAGCTTAAACACAAGCAGAAAAGTAAAATAAGCCGGTAAGCGCTATAGTGCATCAGGTGTCGGTTCTAACAAATCTATTCCCATAGATACGAAAAAAGCCGGCCAATGGCAAGCCATTGCGCTGATTTACCCACAACGCCGTAAAACGTTTGATGCTCATTCAGATTACAAAAAACAAAGGCGGGGTTATCGCCCAATCGCTTTTGAATTTTTCTTCCCCTCTTCAGCGAGTAATAGCCCATGAATGGACAGGCCGATGATTAACCACACGTTCCGAACGTAAACGGATTTCTCCGTTTTTCTACCAACCAAACATCCCGAAGGGATGAGGAAAGCAATTTCGTTCCATAGGAACGTGTGGTTGGTAGAAATAAAAATGTCAGTTTGCTTACGTTCCATAGGAACGTTTGGTGATTCTGTCTAATGATGGGCTATGACTATTGAGAGGGGGCGGGAGGGGTTGAGCGAGAGCAGGGGTGTGCTAGGTTATGCTTTTGACGGCTAACACACCCCTCCGCCCCTCTCTAGAGGGGAATCGCACAAGCCCCGGCCCGCATTGCGTTTAAAAGCGATTACCCCAGGTTGTCGCCCCGCCTTTTATGCTATTTGAATTTGTTTTTTAAAGCCGCCAGCTTACTCATCATATCCATCTCCGGTTCCGGAGTCGGCTTATTGGCGGGGCGCTGCACAAAGGGTTTTTGTGGCGGGCGATTATCGCGTGGTTTGGCAGCAACCGGCGCTTCGCGCTTCTCGTTCTCTTTCATCGATAGCGAGATGCGCTTGCGGTTGGCGTCAACCTCGGTAACGGTAACTTCTACCTTTTGATGCACCTTCAATACTTCGTTAGGATCTTTGATGTAGCGGTTGGTTATCTGGCTTAAGTGTACCAAACCATCCTGGTGTACGCCGATGTCCACAAATGCGCCGAAGGCAGTGATATTGGTTACGATGCCCGGCAGTTTCATGCCCACCTTTAAATCGTTTATGCCGTTAACACCATCCGTAAAACTGAAGGCTTCGAACTGTTCACGTGGGTCACGGCCGGGCTTGGCCAGCTCGGCCATAATATCGTTTAGGGTAGGTAAGCCTACGGTATCTGTGATATATTTTTGTAGGGGGATAGATTTGCGTAGTTTATCATCGCGCATCAAATCCAGCACTTTGCAGTTTATGTCTTTAGCCATTTGCTCAACCAATGCGTAACGCTCAGGGTGCACTGCGCTGGTATCCAAAGGGTTTTCTGCTCCGCGGATGCGCAGGAATCCGGCGGCCTGTTCGTAAGCCTTATCGCCAAGGCGGGCAACTTTCTTCAATTGGTCGCGGCGTTTAAAGGCGCCGTTTTGGTTGCGGTATTCTACAATGTTTTGCGCCAATTGCGGGCCAAGGCCCGATACGTAAGCTAATATTTGTTTAGATGCCGTGTTCAGCTCTACGCCAACGGCATTTACGCAACTTACAACGGTATCATCAAGCGAGGTTTGTAGTTTATTCTGGTCCACATCGTGCTGGTACTGGCCCACGCCGATTGATTTCGGGTCGATTTTTACCAGCTCTGCCAGTGGGTCCATCAGCCTGCGGCCGATGGAAACCGCGCCACGCACGGTAATATCCTTATCCGGGAATTCTTCCCTTGCCACATCTGATGCGGAATAGATGGATGCCCCGCTTTCGTTCACCATTACGATAACTGCTCCCGGCAAATTCAGGTTACGTACAAACACTTCGGTTTCGCGGCCGGCGGTGCCGTTGCCAATAGCGATGGCCTCTATTTTATATCGTTCGAACAGATGCTGTACGGTTTTCTCTGCTTCTTTGGCCTGCCCTGCGCCCGTGTGTGGGTAAATGGCGGTGTTCTCTAACAATTGCCCCTGCTCATCTAATACTACCAGTTTGCAGCCGGTACGGAAGCCGGGGTCAATGGCCATCATCCGTTTCTGGCCAAGCGGTGCACCCAACAAAAGCTGGCGGGCGTTCTCGGCAAATACGCGGATGGCTTCCTCGTCGGCTTTCTTTTTGGTGAGCAGGCGTATCTCTGTTTCCATCGATGGCTTCAGCAGTCGCTTGTATCCATCGCTGATGGCCAGTCCCACTTGCGACGATGCCCCGTTGCGCCCTTTGATGAATTCGCGCTCTAATAGGTCGATGGCCTCTTCTTCGGTTGGTTTTATATCCAGCCAAAGTATTTCTTCCTTTTCGCCGCGGCGCATGGCCAGTATGCGGTGCGACGGTGCCGATTTCACCGGCTCCGTCCACTCGAAATAGTCTTTGTATTTGATGCCCTCCGTCTCTTTACCATCGGCAACTTTTGATTGGAATGTGCCTTTTTCGGTAAACAGTTCGCGCATTTTGGCGCGGGTTTCGGCATGTTCGCTAATGTATTCAGCAATAATATCGCGTGCTCCGGCCAAAGCTTCTTCGGTGCTCTTTACGCCTTTTTCTTCGTCGATATATTTACCGGCTTCCAGTTCAGGATCGAAGTTCTTTTGCTCCAGCAACACATCTGCCAGTGGTTGCAGGCCTTTTTCGCGGGCTGCCGTTGCTCGGGTTTTGCGTTTGGGGCGGTAAGGCAGGTAAATGTCCTCCAGCAGTACCATGGTTTCGGCGGCGTTTATTTTCGCTTCCAAATCCGGCGTAAGCTTACCCATATCCGTAAGGGATTTCAGGATAGCTTCGCGGCGTTTATCGAGGTCGCGCAGTTGCTGCACCCGGTCGCGGATGGCTGCTACCTGCACCTCGTCGAGGCTGCCGGTTACCTCTTTACGGTAACGGGATATGAAGGGCACGGTTGCGCCCTCATCTAACAAAGCTATTGTTGCGCTTACCTGTTTAGAACTTACAGAAAGCTCCTGAGCTATTTTGATATCGTGATTGATCATACTTTCAATTTCGGACTGCGAAGTTGGCACTCTTTAGCCACAAATCAAATTAGAATTTTTTAAACGAATGTTGATGAGCGGGTTTATTTAAATCAAAAAAGCCCCCGTTTACACGGAGGCCTTTGCTGAACATATATATTGGAATTTACGAAAGTGTTGCTTACAAGGCTGCGGCATCGTTAGCAGCAGCTACGAATTTGTTGGTTACTTTGTCTTGTTTTACAGTGGCAACCAGTTCGCTTTGATTTACGGTTGCAGATTGGTCGTGAGTTAAAGTGTACTCGTTAACGTTACCTTTTATATCTGCTTTGGCGCGATCGTTTACAGTGATGCTTGCTTTGTAAGCATCAAGGTTTAATTGTGCTGATGCGTTGTTGAACAAATCAACATTCAGCTCTATTTTAGACAGGTTGCCGAAAGATTTAACTTGTGAGTTGTCATAAGCAGATATGGCACGCAGATCGGCAGCGGTTACCCAAACCACTAAGGTTTTAGCGTTGTAGGATGCAATGCGCAATACGCCGTTATCGTTTTGCACCATGGCGCTTTCTGCGTAGTATTTGTTGTAAACCTTTACCTGGTCGGCTGTGCCGTCTGATACGAACAGTTGCACGTTACCGCGGATCTCGATTTTTTTGATCTGACTTACGTTAGTCAGCACGGTGCTCACTTCTTCTTCGGCTTTGTTATTTGTTGCTGCGAAGGTTGTTGATACAGTACCTAAGGCTAAAGTAAGAACGGTTGCTATGGTTAAGATTTGAGTTTTCATGATTATAATATTTTGATTGTGAGTACTTTTTGTGTTTTTCGTTTTATTAAATACACACATATGACGCACCCAAACCACATCCGTTACAGCGGTTTTGGGCCTAATAGATGTATGGCGGGATTATGTCGGTAAACGGCAGAAAAGGGTCGGCGAAAGGGTGGGGGAAAATTGCGATAGGAGGGTGTTCAAATCATAGCGATGGGTTTAAACCCATCGCTATGATTTAATTATCAAAGTAGGAGAACGAGTAAGGCTCGTTATGCGGCAGCTTTAGTAACCCTTTTTCTTTGAGATAGTTCATCCATTCTTTGGCCCTTTCATTGGCGTTGCAACTGTATAAGTCACCCGAATGGCATAGCTTTTTAGGAAAGCCCAGGGTGGTTTTAAACGTAAGCTCTAAAAGTTTTACCATTAAATACACTTCGTTGTTTCGCTTCCCGCCGCCGCCACCAACAAAGGCTGTTACAACATTATACTTCAAAATATCATAAACCTTATCGTAGTTTAATTTACCATTGGTATGCAGGTAGGTTACCCCAGCTTTGTTTAGGTAATGGCTGTACACCTCATACTCCGAATGACTGGTATAATAGTTTAGGAATTCCTCCCTGGCTAACGAATCCTCAAAATCAGTAAACGTGAAGCCAAAATCGCTATCTAAAAAAGCGTACTTCTCCCACTTCCAGCTAAAAAAATTAACCGGCTCTAAAAGCTTAACGGCTGTGCCTAATTGCTGATAATTTATTTTTTCCAGTAATTCTTTAACCGCATACTTTAGCGTGTCTTTATTTGTACTGCTTCTCAATATACTATCAAATGCGCCTTTAAAATCCTTAATTCGGTTATCACTGTTTGTGTCGCCAGGCTTCTGCGCCTTATTAACATCGCTTTTACCGGATTGGGTAAGCGCTATAGCCCTTGGCAGTTGTATAACAACGTCGTTATCAACAGGCCTCAAAGCGTTAAGGCGTTCCAGGGTTGGGTTGCCGGTTTTTACAAACTTTAGCAGGTAATTATAGCCTGTGCCGCTGATGGACAGATCATGGTATAGCTTAGATTTCTTTAAATAGAGGTTCAATTGAGTTTTATCGGCAATAATTTTGCTCCAATTTTTAGAATAGAATATATCGATTATCCTCCCGGCGGAATGCGTATAATGAAAATCCTGCTCGTACAAAAGGCTCCAATACTCAAAAGCGGTAATATCTTTTAACGATAGGCTGACAACGATTTTATCCTCCAATTGCCTCCTTTTCGCGAAAGATAGCTCGCCTCGCAACATTTGCACTAACTGCCTTAAGCTCTCCGTACCTTTAAAATCAATGTTGTTACGCTTACAATAATCCGTTAACAAAACCATTTGCTTTAAAAACCGATAAGGAAAGGAGGGTAATTCTCCATTTGCATCTATGGATGCCTTATTATAGTTATCGGCTAATTTGATGACCTCTGCCGGATTGCAGGTAGTTAAATATATAAAAGCATTCATCGCGGCCGTATCTGTTTCCGATTGTAGTCGTTCAAAGTAAGACGCAATCCGCAAAGGTGGCGCTGCCTTTATCCCGGAATTCATAAAAACATTTTTAGTTGCATCCCATTGAAACGCCTCATAGTTTTTTGCAAAAAAAATTAGCAAATTTTCTCTCGAGGGTAAAAAAAACTCTTTTTCAATGTGATGCGTTATTTCGCCCTTTTCGTTCCGAACGCCGACATCAACCCCTGTGAGCAGTTGAAGCAAATTAATATAATCAGCCGCATCGTTATGATATTCATCAAAGCGGTATCTGTTGCGGTAAAGCCGGGCTGCAATTTTATAAAGTGCGTAATTATCTTTTAAGCCAATAAGCATGTCGATCTCACCATCCTTAAGCCATGGCAAGTTTAAGAGCCTATCCGCTGCCCGGTGCAAGTCGCCATTTCGTAAATAAGTAAGCTCAAGCGCTTCGATTTGAACATCCCGGCGGCTCATTGGGGTCAGCAAGAACACGTCTGCGTCTGCATCGAAAGTTATTTTATCAAGATTCGCGTCTGTAAATTTTAGCCACTCTGCAGCCGAAGTTTTGGGATCAAGGTTAATCTCGCTTTGCAAAAAGGAGACGTTTTCAGTTATGAGATCCAGGGCTACATCTTTTTGGCGGGGCTTGAGTATATGATAACCTAAAAACCGGGTTACCCGGCTGGTATCGTCAAGATAAGGTGCAATGGTCAAGAGGGCCGTTTTATTGCCATTCCTTAGCACTTTGCCAATGCTATCTAATTTGCTGCCGTCAAATTGCGGGGCCAGTTTAAATGAGGCCTGTACAGCATCCTTAAAAAAAGGCAGTTTTGCAGTGTCCTTAATGGTTATTTGCGCCAGGCAGCAAACAGGCAGGGCAATTATGGCAAAGATGATTATAAATGTTTTCAACGGCGGCTAAGGTGTTTGTTAAATATACACAAGATGCCGGGTTTACCCATTTTCCATAAGCCCCCAAATATTTTGAGCAAATTAAAGGCTCCCCCTTCAGGGGGTCGGGGGGCCTGGGCCTAAAACGGCACAATCACTTTCACGCTCAAATTCCTCCCGATGTTGTATATGCCCAGCCTGCCGTTTGGCGAGGCATTGTAGTATTCGAAATATTTGAGCCGGTTGAGGTTTGATTGATAAGCCACATCAAAAAGGTTATCGGCCTGCAAAAACAAATCGAACAGAGGCTTGCCGCCTTTACGGCCCACCGTTGTGCTGATACCGGTATTGATTAGGGTATATCCCGGCGTGGCGGTTTCGGTATTATGGAGGGCATAGAAGCGGTGTTGCGCTGAATAGATATCCGCCTCTGCACGGAAGCTTACCTTGCTGAATATGCCATATACACCCTGCAACTTAATGCCCACCTGCGAGCGCACATGCAGCGGCGGGATAAAGGGCAGGTATTTGGCGGCACCGTTGCTTTGGGCAACCAGCTTGTCATTCTGGTTTAGGCCCACTACATAAGCCAGGCTGTTGTTAAACGACAGCCACTTTAAGTTATGCGGATGCAGGTTTAACGTAAACTCTGCTCCGTAAAGCCGCGCTTTCGACTGCTGGTATTGGTAGGTGCTATTGCCGGGCACGATAACAACGGGGTTGCCATCGGCATCATCAAGCCGCGACTGGTAAATGTAGTTTTGCACCTGATTGTTGAATAGTTCGGCGGTAATGTCGGCATCTTTAAGGTAAGCAATAATGCCCAAATCTTCCTGCAAATTAAACTCGGGCACAAAGCTGCGGTTACCCAGGTAAACGATGTGCGCGCCAGGGTCGAGCCCGTTGCTGCCAATTTCGGTAATGTTGGGTGCGCGGTAACCGCGTGCAATGTTGGCCTTCAGCAACAACCGCTCGTTCAGGTTATAAGTGAGGCCTATACTGCCCGATATACCATGGTAGTTGTGATTAAAATTGGGGAACTGTAGCCGACCGCCGGGCGTATTGGCCGCAACGCGTTGCTCAAAACCGTTGCCCGGGTTTGGCCCCACATAAAAATCGTCCCAGCGGATGTTGCGGGTATCGTACCGTATCCCGCCGGATATATCTGCCTGCCCGATGGTTTTTTTGGCGAAGAAGAAGGCTCCCGCATCGAACAGGTTATAATCGGGTATCGGGAAATCAGTTGCCGCTTTGCTGCGGTTAGTCTGGTAAATGCCATTGAGACCAAAGCTGGTTTCCAAACCGGCAAAAACAGGGGGGCTGTACCGTAAATCGTAATTCAGGGTATTCAGCGTAACATACAGCCCTGCCTGCTGCGGCTGCGTGGGGTGATTATACTCGCGGCGTACGCTTTGCTGCCCACCTAAGGACGCATTCAAAATACCATCGCCCAGTTTAAACTCGTTTTTGCTGTAGATGCGGTAATGCTGAATGTGTTGATGCAACGCTGTTATAGCGTATGATTTTAGCAGGTCTTCGGGCGCAAAAGGGCGGTTTTTGATATCGTCGTTCGGGCCTTCGGCAACCTGTTTGGTAAATTTACGGGTAAGCGAATCGCGGCTGCCATCGGGTATTTCCTGCTGGTTATTGTACATGGTGGCCGCCAGTTGCGAATAGCCCCACTTTTTATCGGTACGCAACATGCCCGAGAGGATATACTCCCGAAAAGCGGAGTTGTATACCGGCCCGTCTATCTTGTTCTGGTAATTATGTGCCATTTTGCCCGTCGCGCGGAAAGCGTATTTCCAGTCGGCTTTTTTGTAGGATAGCCCTACCGACGAGCCGACGAGCCCGTTATTGCTATGGTAATCGGCAATCCAATCGCCATTCAGCTTGCCGTCATCCCCATTAGGGATATAGGGTATCAGGTTGATAACCCCGGCCAGCGCATCCGAGCCGTAGGTGAGGCTGGCCGGGCCCTTAATTACTTCGGCGCGGGTAATGCCGTATTGATCTATCTCTATGCCGTGCTCATCGCCCCATTGCTGCCCTTCCTGGCGTATGCCATCGTACAAAGTAAGCACCCGGTTATAGCCCAACCCCCTGATGAATGGCTTGGAAATATTTGGCCCCGTGGTAACCGCCGTAACGCCCGGCACGCCTTTGATAATGGCGTCGATGATGTTATTGTTTACATGCTGGTCTATCTCTTTTTTGTTCATTACCACAATGGGCACCGGGTTGCTGCGTAGCTGCGTAGCGCGCGATACGCCGGTTACCACCACTTCGTTCAACTGAGCGTTGCCTTCTTTTAAGTCGGCGCTGAGGGATGATGCTGCGCCATCGGTTATGGTAGCCTTGCTGCGCTCCGGATAATAGCCCAGGCTGCTGAACACCACCTGGTATTGGCCTGCGGGTAGATTGTTGATTTGGTAGTGCCCCTGTTCATCGGTTTTAGCGCCATGCCTGGTGCCTGCAATCGTTACGGTGGCGTAAGCCAGGGGGGCATTATTGGCAGTTACCTTGCCGGTTAAACTCCCATTTTGGGCGAAAGCAGTTGATACACAAAGCAAATATATAGCAAGTATTAGATAGCGCATTCGGTATTATTTTGTACAAACGTATCAATAAAAATTGAGTAATTAAATAAATAAAATTAGGCAAGACTAATTTTATTTACAACGAATGTTTTTTGTTTATGTTTGTACAAGCCAATATTTGCCATGCACACGCTATCAGAAGAAAATTATCTTAAATGCATTTACCGCCTTTGGCAGGACAAGGGGGAGAAGATTACCCCCACCGCCATTGCCGAGTGGCTGGGCAACAACCCGGCATCGGTAGTAGATATGATACGTAAGCTTACCGATAAGCAACTCATTGTTTACGATAAAAAGAAGGGCGTTGAGCTTACCCCGCAGGGGCAAAAGGATGCTGCGCTCATCGTACGCAGGCACCGCCTTTGGGAGGTTTTTTTATTGGAGAAGTTGGGTTACCACTGGGACGAGATACACGACATTGCCGAGGACCTGGAGCATATTAAAGATGCCACCCTGGCCGACAGGCTGGATAAGTTCCTGGGGTTCCCGGAGTACGACCCGCATGGCGACCCAATACCTAAGGCCAACGGCAAAATGGCCAAGCGCCACTCCATTACCCTTGCCGATGTTAAGCCCGGCACGCATTGCCGCGTAGCTGCTGTTAAAGATACAACGAGTGCTTTTTTGCAATACCTGCAAAAGCTGGATATCAGCATCGGCACAAAAATTCAATTGATAGAAAAAATACCCTTCGATGGGTCGCTGGTGATAAGCATAGCAGGCGGCGAGCGCACTACGGTTTCGCAAAAATTCGGGGAAAATATACTGACGGATATTTAGAGGCTGGGGCCGGGGCTTATTGGTCCAGGTGGTTTTCAGAGCCTTCTTCCTGCTCTTTATGCTGGTATTTGTATTTCATAATTACCAGTATAGTAGCCGCGCTGAACATAAGGGTTGGGATAACCGCGATGACCAAACGCCAGGTTTGGTGCGAATCGATAGCCTTGTTAATGGAATTTACGCCCACCGCAACCATCCCGATGAATATCATCAGCGGTACAATTAGTTTGCGGTTCTCGGGTGTTGCCATTATTTAAAGTTACACAAAAAACAATATAATTAATATTAATTTAACAGATAAAGTTAGTTAACAGCATTATACGGTTCCGTGCCGGGGTAAAACGCTCCTAAGTAAACTATCTTTTCTTCAAAAATTCGGTGCGCAGCACAATGCTCATACCATCTACTTTGCAATCAACTTCCTCGTCGTTGTCCGTCAACCGGATTTTTTTTACCAGGGTACCCTGCTTAAGCGTGGTGCCGCCGCCTTTTACTTTTAAACTTTTTATCAGCGTTACGCTGTCGCCATCGTTCAATTGGTAGCCGTTGCTGTCTTTTACTATAAAATCGCTCATAGGGCCAACGTTATGTAGATAACTTTAAATGGCTACCCTTCGCGGCTAATCATGCCCGGTGGATATCATGAATTTTATTTGCTGATAGTAATTTCCTAAATTGCTCAAAATCAGCAACCCAATTGCTGATAGCCAATTATCAAAAATGCCTAAACTACGTAGTATATGAAAAATGTACCCGTCTGCCTTGCCTGTATCTTACTCTCGGTTGGCGGTGCCTTTGGGCAAAGCGATAAGCCCGCTACTCTAAAAGACCAGGCAGCGCGGCTGAAGGCTTTTTTCGACCAGCACCAAATAGAGAGGGTTTACCTGCATTTTGATAAGCCGTACTATGCCGCAAGCGATACCATCTACTTTAAAGCCTATGTGGTTGCAGGCGAAAAGAACGCGCTAAGTCAACTAAGCGGCGTTTTGTATGCCGATTTAATCGACCCTCAAAATAAAATCGCCAAAACCATAAAGTTGCCTATTGCAAATGGCCTGGCCTGGGGAGATTTTGCCTTGCCCGATTCTTTGCCTACAGGTAATTACCGCATTCGCGCTTATACTAAATTGATGCAGAACTACGGCAGTGACTTTTTTTTCGATAGGGTGATACCTGTCGCAGCTATCGTAAACAACCCGGCATTGAAACCTCCTTCGCAGTCTAAAAAATCTGACGCTGTTATTGCCGCGCCCGATATCCAATTCTTCCCGGAGGGTGGCGACCTAATAGCGGGTGTGACTTGCAAAGTGGCCTTTAAAGCAATTCTCCCCGCAGGGAACGGCATTAACGTAGCCGGCACCGTATTCAACAAGAATAATGAAGCGGTTGTAAAGTTTGCATCGGCCCATTTAGGGATGGGCGTATTCAGCTTGGTGCCTATTGAGGGGGAAACCTATCATGCCGATGTTTTATACGCCGATGGCCGCAAACAAAGTATTCCCTTACCCGCAGTAAGGGCCGATGGGGTAGCCATGGCTGTTTCAGATTCGGCACAAAAGATATCCGTACACGTTAACCCCTCGCGGGTGTTTTACGAACAGAATAAAAATCAGCCGTTGGGTCTTTTCATCTATTCGGGCGGGCGGCTCACTACCGTTTCAGACGTGATGGACGGGCCGGATATGCGTTTCGATATCAACAAGAGCGGCCTGCGCGCGGGCATTACGCAAATAACGCTGCTATCGGCAACAGGCGAACCTTTGTGCGAACGACTGGTGTTTATTGATAAGGAAGATAAGCTTGCAATCACGGTGAGCCTCGATAAAAAAGCATACAAGCCGCGCGGGCAGGTAAAAGTAAGTATCCATATGGCTGCGGCCGACACCACGGCAAACAAGGCGCATTTTTCAGTAGCGGTAATCGACAGAGGCAAAGTGGTTATTGACGAAAATAAGGCCGAAAACATCCTAACTTACCTGTTGCTCACTTCCTGCCTCAAAGGGAATATTGAAGAGCCGGGATATTATTTTACCGCTACCGATGAAAAAAAGCAAGCAGAATTAGACCTGGTAATGCTCACGCACGGCTACCGCCGGTTTAGCTGGAAGGCATTGCTCCGTAATGAAGTTTTGCCGCCAACCACCCCTGCCGAAAAGGGCTTAAGTATTGCCGGGCTCGCCAAATCCATATGGGGTAAGCCCGTAAAAGACGGAGTGGTTACGCTGGTACCAACCACCGGTGGGGCATTCCTGACGGAAAAGACCGATAATGCGGGCGCCTTCAGCTTTAAAAACATGGCTTTTTATGACAGCACCCGCTTTGTACTAAACGCCGTGAATGCAAAAGGCGGTAATAATACCGAGTTGCTTTACAGACCGGAATTACCGGCACCTATAGCAGATGGGGTTTACTTTGCTGCCGCCGATACTTCGTCGGCAGATATTGTACGGGCATACCTGCAAAGCAGCCAGGGCCGACATAACGATTATCTGAAGTATGATGGCCCGAGCAGGCAACTGAAAGAAGTGGTTATCCGCTCGGTAAAACCGGCTACTTACCGCACCCAAAGCCGGGTAGGCGCAGGCAATGCCGACCAGGTGATACATATGGCGGATATCAAACAAAGCGGCATGCTCTCCGATATTTTAAACGGCAGGCTGCGCGGCGGGGTAAGGTTTGTGAAGGGTGGGCTGGTATCGTCGGTAGACCAAAGCGCCTTATTGATTGTAGTGGATGGCTTAGAGCGGAACGATGGCAGCATCGACGACATCCTCCCATCTGATGTTGAAACCATCGAGCTGCTATCGCCTACAGGAGTAAAGGGGTTGATATACGCCAATGGCGGCCACGGGGTTTTGATAATTACCACTAAACAAGGTGTTGGCCGAGACCCAAAAGACATCCCATCCCGCGGTGTGCTACCGCTCACGGTTACCGGGTTTTACAAAGCCCGCGAGTTTTATGCACCCCGCTACGATGTAATAAACAACCATACCCGCCCCGATCTGCGCAGCACCATGCTCTGGATACCCGAAATCACGACTGATAAGAATGGCGATGCATCTTTCGATTTTTTTAATGCCGATGGTACCGGGAAATACCAAATAATTATAGAAGGAATAACCAATGGGGGTGTTGCAGGTGCAGCGAAACTGATTTATGAGGTAAGGGAGTAGAGAACACAGAGACCCGGTTAACAATGTCGGCCGCCTTATTTAACTGCAGCATAAAGAGCACTACGAAAACACAGTGGGTTTATAATGGATTTATGACTTGGAGGTTAGGCACAAGCGCAAAATGGGCGTCGCGGGTAAAAAGAGGGAGTTGATGTTGTAATGCCACCGCCGCTATCCACATGTCATTTTCAGGGATTAAACTCCCAATTCGCATCAGTTCAGCTTTGATAACCCCATATTGCCTTGCTGTAGTTTCATCAACGGGTAATATAGTACACTTCGTTAAAAACACGGCTATTTGAGACAAATGTTTAGTTGGGTTAACTGCTCTGAATGCGCCTAAATATAATTCGCCTAATGCCGTCGCAGGCAGATAAACAACGGGTTCTTTCTTTATGCGTGCAGATATATTTGCGTCGCCTCTAAAAAGATCGACAACTACGCTTGTATCTAAAACCATTTACTTCCAGTCCTCGGGATTGATATTTCCGCAACTATCGTTTATCGTTTTTTCAATCTGGTCAGCCTCTTCTTTCGACCAGATTCCGATAAATTCATCGAAGTTATTCTTAGGTTTTTCTTTTTTCAAATCATCCACAAGGCGTTCAATTTCCGCCAAAGCAACTTCACTGTCTATTTTTAGTACCTCGTCAATAATATGAAGCTTTCTTGTTTCTGTTAACATAGCTCATCCGTTTTATTCAAATTTAGTCTATAATTTCTGCAAAACAAAAAAAGCCTCCCCAATCGGGAAGGCTTTCAAATATCTGTAGGCTATAAACTATTTAGCCACGTACATTACTTCTTTAACAGCTTTTACCACGCGGTCTGCATTTGGCAAGTACTCTTGTATCAAAGTTGGTGCGTATGGCAAAGGCACATCGCCACCGGTAATGCGCAGGATAGGGGCATCCAGGTAATCGAATGCATCTTTCTGTACTTTGAACGCAATTTCTGTAGCGATTGAACCTAATGGCCAGCTTTCTTCTACAATAACCAAACGGTTTGTTTTCTTAACCGATTCGATGATGCAAGGGTAATCGATAGGGCGCACGGTACGCAGATCGATAACCTCGGCGTGTATGCCTTCTTTTTCCAGTTCGGCGGCAGCGGCGTTAACCACTTTCATTATTTTGCCGAAACCTACCAGGGTAACATCGGTACCTTCTTTGGTTATGGCTGCTTTGCCTATTGGGATGTAATATGTTTCTTCGGGTACTTCGCCTTTATCGCCGTACATCACTTCCGATTCCATGAAGATACAAGGATCCGGGTCGATGATACATGATTTTAATAACCCTTTTGCATCGGCAGGGTTTGATGGTACAACCACCTTTAAGCCCGGGCAGTTGGCATACCAGTTTTCGAAGCACTGGCTGTGCTGCGAGCTAAGCATACCTGCGTTGCCTGTTGGCCCGCGAAATACAATTGGCACCGAGAACTGGCCGCCGCTCATGCTCATTATTTTTGCTGCGCCGTTAATGATCTGGTCGATAGCAACGAGCGAGAAGTTGAACGTCATGAACTCTATAATAGGTTTCAAACCGTTCATGGCCGAGCCTATGCCTATACCGGCAAAACCCAATTCAGAGATGGGTGTATCTATTACGCGTTTGGCGCCAAACTCATCCAACATGCCCTGGCTTACTTTGTAGGCTCCGTTGTATTCGGCAACCTCTTCGCCCATTAGGTACACGTTTTCGTCTGTGCGCATTTCTTCCTGCATGGCTTCCCTAAGCGCTTCTCTGAATTGTATTTCTCTCATTATTATTTAAAATGAAGTTTTTGCGATGGCAAATATAATCAAAATGTGGAAAATGCAATCAGCCGCCAGGGAAATCGCGTTTAAAATAATATGCGAGAGGGGCTTGTGCGATTCCCCTCTTGAGAGGGGTGGAGGGGTGTGTTGGCGTTAAAAGCATAGTCGAACACACCCCTGCCACCGCACTTTCCATCGCACCCCCTCTCAAGAGGGGAATCAAAAACCTAAATGCGATTTCCCTAAATCAGCCGCGCAATACACTTATTGTTTATCTATTATTTGTTACATTGCCCTAACCAAAACCCGTTCCCCAATGAAATTCCCATCGGTAAAAAACTTGTTCCAAAGCGTAGGCCTAACCGTGGAGCGATTCCCCTTCGAATCGATATTCGCGCTCGCCGGCACCGTAGCTGCAACCATCAAAATAGAGCTTACCTACACCAGCCGCATACAGGAAAACTGGAGCCTCCGCGCTATCTTGGTGGCCAACCTGGGTTTGCTGCTCAGCCTTGCGGCAACGCTGCTTACCGAGAGCAAGGGCATCGCAGGGAGCAAAAAATTGCTCATCCGCATAGCCACGGCCATTGTTGCCTGCCTGTTTATCTTCATCATCAACCCCGGCGAGCATGGGTCAGACCATATACGCTTCATGCTGCTCAGCCTCTCGTTCCACTTACTGGTGGCATTTGCGGCCTTTACGGATAAAGGGCACATCAATGGTTTCTGGCAGTTCAATAAAACGCTTTTCTTGCGGTTCTTGACCAGCGCATTATATGGCATCGTGCTTTTCGCGGGCCTCTCGGCGGCAATTGGTGCCATGAATTTTTTGTTTAATTTTAAATTTGAATGGGATACCTTCTCTATTCTTTTCACCTGGATAGTGGGCATCTTCAGCACCCTGTTCTTCCTGGCCGGTGTGCCCGGTGATTTCGAGAGCCTTGAAACAGACGATAGTTACCCCAAAGGCCTCAAAATTTTCACCCAATACGTGCTGATTCCGCTGGCTACGGTTTATGTAGCTATACTGCTGGCTTACGAGGTAAAGATATTGCTGCAATGGGAACTGCCCAAGGGCCTGGTATCAAACCTGATATTGGGCTATGCCGTGTTCGGCATCCTCTCGTTGCTGCTGGTTTACCCCATCCGCGAGCGCGAAGAAAATAAATGGCTCAAAACCTATGCGCGTTACTTTTATTTTTTGCTCATCCCTCTGCTGGGCTTGTTGTTCGCCGCGGCGGGTACGCGCATATTGAGGTACGGCATTACCGAAATGCGTTACTTTTTGATCATGCTTGCTATTTGGCTGCTGTTTATAACCCTTTACTTCCTCATCGCCAAAAAGCAAAGCATCAAAATCATACCCATATCCTTATCGCTACTGATATTGCTATCGGCCTACGGCCCGCAAAGCGCGTTCACGGTGGCTATGCGTTCGCAGCAAAGGGTATTGACAGGCTTATTTAAAAAATATATGGCATTTGATAAAGACCAGCTGATGCCCGTAGACAGCAACAAAATAAAACCCACAGATGCATCGCAGGCGGTTGCTACCATAGATTACCTTATCGACAAACACGGGTTATCGTCCCTGCAGCCTTTTTTTAAGCGAGACCTGGATAAAGTACACGATTCGCTTGCCGTTAAAAAAACCACCGGCAACATAGTGGTGAACGTATCTGAATGGGAGCTACGCTGGCGACAGCTGGATTGGGTACAAAATAAGCTTGGGTTGCATAAGTTTTCGCAATACAGCGATTATACGACCGTAGACACCGCAGTTTCTGCAGCAAGAACCTATGTTTTTAAAATCAAAAATCCAGTTGCTCTCGATATAAAAGGCTACGATTTCATTGCAGCAGAGAATAAGACCGACGACGACACCACAACCTACACTATCAATACCAACACTTGCAGGCAAATAATTACCAACTATTCCTATTCACTGCAAATTGATGGGCAAACCGCATACTTTGGTGTGTTGAAAAACTTAAAAGAAATTGTAGCCCATAACCGGGGCAAGGCTAATGACAGAGAGCGCATACTGCCCGATAGCATGCTCACCTTTACCAGAAAGATAAAAGGTTATACCGTGACTTTTAAAATTAAGCAAGCAATTTTTGGCACAGATGGCGGCGAGTTTGCCATCGAATCGATAGATGCCGACTACCTGGTGAAAAAGGATTAAATCAACAGGCCGGAAGCCTTTAATATGATCGCAGGGTTGGGGATATTCTGCAGCAGCAGTTCCTTTTCCGAATACTTACCCACGCCCGGATAATCGCCTTTGGCATCTCCTATATCCAGCATCAACTGAAAGTGGAGGTGCGGCGGCCAATGCCCGTTTTCGGTAGCATCACCCAGCGTGGCAATATGTTGGTTAGTGTCAATGTGGCGCCCCACTGCTAATCCCGCAAGGCTTGTCCGGCTCAGATGCCCGTACAGGCTATAGAGGTTAAAGCCATCCAAATTATGTTGCAGAATGATGGTTGGCCCATAATCGCCAAAGTTGTCGTTATTCTGAAAGCTATGGATAATGCCCGCCAGCGGCGAGTAGATTGGTGTGCCGGCATCGCCCCAAATATCAACGCCCAGGTGCAGGCGGCGGGGTTCGTCCGCGGTATCGAAATGCGCGCTGCGGGCGTAAATGGTACGGTGCTCCATATAACCGCCAATGGCGTAACGGGCTTTACTCTCCAGAAGCTTTTTATCGATGTAGCGGCTAAAAGCCTCCGTATCGGCAACCATGTCCGGGTCCAGCTCGGTATTGGCCGCAGTCAAATCCAGCGGGAATAGCTTGTCGGTACCGGCATCAAAATCCACAACTTTGCCAACAACACCTTTGTATGTACCAAGGCATGCGGCTAATTTTTCGGTAGCACCCATAGGGTTTAGCTTTCTTCGGTAGTATCAGGCTGGCGCTCTTCCTTGCTTATTTTGTCGAATATCTTATCCATACGCTCTACGTATTCGCTGGTATCGTCTACAAAAAATTCCAGCTGAGGTATTACGCGCACCTGGTCTTTGATGCGGGCACCAAGCTTATAGCGTATTTCTGATGCGTGCAGCTTAATGGTGGCCAATGCGTGTGCATTATCGGTGCCGTTAAAAAAACTGAGGAAGATGCGTGCGATGGCCAGATCGGGCGTTACGCGTACTTTGGTAATAGTTACCAGTGTGTTGGGCAGGTAGTTCATGCCCTCGCGTTGAAATATAGCGGCCAGGTCCTGTTGGATTACCCCGGCAAATTTTTGCTGACGTTTTGATTCCATGATGATTGATAACGCCGGTTAGGCAAATGAGTTTGAATTATTATATGTATTGCGAGGTAAAAAGCTAAAGCTAATAAATTTGGGGACTGATTGCATTGATTTTTTTTGATTTCACCGATTACACCGATTTTTTTGATTTCACCGATTAGAATGATTTTTTGGTGTTGGTGATTTGCGCTTTGCCAACATAAGCGTATGGAATAACGATGAGAACTATTCACCACTCACCGCCTCCCTACAAATCCTGCTTTATATCGTCCAATCTTTTCACGCTCAGGCTGGCGCTTATGCCAGATGCTATCACTGCTATAACAAATACAGTTACAAATACCAACAAATAATCACTGGCTTTAAAGGCTACTGGGTATGCATCCAATACCAACATCTTGCCCCCCATTTTGATGAGGCTGAACTGTAGCTGGATAAGACAGATTATGGATCCGAGGATAATGCCGCCGGCACAGCCTATCATCGATATCATCATCCCCTCGAAGAAAAAGATACCCCGTATTAATGGTTTACCCGCCCCCAGGCTGGTGAGGATGGCTATATCTTTCCGCTTATCTATCACCAGCATGGTGAGCGAGCCGATGATATTGAATATGGCGATAATGAGTACGAATACCAATATCATAAATATCGACCATCGTTCGTAATTGATGGTTTTATACAAGCCGGTATTCTGCTCCTTACGGTTCTTCACTACGTAGCCGTTGCCTAGCTTTTCCTGTATGTCGGCCTGCGCATCATCTATATCGGTGCCGGGGTTCAGGTTTATTTCTACGGATGATACTTTTACGGGTTCTTCCAGCAAATCGCGCGCAAACTCTATGGGGGTAACCACCATGTCGTTAAAATCCTGCTGTACCGAAAACACCCCCGATGGCGTGATGGGCCGGTAAATAAAATCGCTCAGGGGGTTATTGGCACTGCCGGCGGCGCGGCGCGGCGAGTATATCTGCAGCGGCGTAAACTGGTCGCGCAGGCTTATGCCCAGGCTACTTTGCACGGTGCTGCCAATTACAGCAAAATAGTACCGCTCGTCTTTTATGGTAAAGGGGGCGGGCTTAACAATGCTATCGAGTTCTTTCTTCTTCAAAAAGTCATCGGTTACGCCTTTTAGGGTGGCAATAAAAGGCTTATCGGCATACCTGATGAGTACTTTATCCTGCAGTACCAGCGTGTAAGAGAATACGCGGCCGTCTTCCTTCAACTGCTTTAATTGGGCGGTATTAGGGTCGAAGGTTTTGCCCTCGCGCGGCTCAATCTTAATCTCGGGCGTAAAATCGCTGTAGAGCGATAGGATCACCTTTTCGAAACCGTTGAACACCGAGAGGATAACGATGAGCGCGCCGCTGGCCACCAGCACGCCGAGCATGGATATACCCGATATGATATTGATGGCGTGCGTCTGTTTTTTGCTGAACAGATACCTTTTGGCTATGTAGATGGAGGTGTTCAAGCGTTATAAATAAGGGTTGTGCTGTTTTTCGTAGCCAATAGTAGTTTCGGGGCCATGACCGGGGTACACCGTACAATCATCGGGCAGGGCAAAAAGTTTTTCCTCGATGTTTTTTACCAGGGTGCCGTAGTCGCCGCCGGGCAAATCGGTACGGCCTATGCTGTTGCGGAAAAGCACATCGCCCCCTATCAGTATATTGGCATCGGCATCGTAAAAGCATAAATGTGCAGGCGAATGGCCGGGCGCAAATATCAGCTGCAAGGTTGTATTACCAAAGGCGATGTTGCCGGTTTCGGGCAAAAAGGTATCGGGCAAAGGCGATGCGTCGTACCTGAAGCCCATTGACGGGGCATAGGCAACAACAGCCGCCAGCACTTCCGATTCGCCCTGGTGAAACTGCGGTTTTAGCCCATACTGGTCGAACACGAAACGGTTGCCCAGCACATGGTCTACATGGCAATGGGTGTTGAGCAGCGCAACGGGTTTAAGGCCGTTATCGTTAATAAACTTTACCACGGTATTTTGCTCGGCAGCAGTGTACATGCCTGGATCGATGATCACGCAGTCCTTGCTATCGTCGAATAAAATATAGGTATTCTCCTGGTAAGGGTTATTTACAAAGGATTGAACGTTTGCCATGGCGCAAAGGTAGTTTAAGAAGCCGACAGTCTAAAGTCTAAAGAAGTAAAAGCAAAGCATCAAATCTATGCCCATCTAACCAAAACAGTTTAACACCACACTTTCGACTTAAGACTTTCGACTTAAGACCTGTCTTCTTATTGCTTCCACTTAAACGTTTTGATCATCACATCCACGTCCTTTTTCAGGAAATCGAGCACGGGCTGTATCGAATCTAACCTAGGCTCGGAGTTGAAATATAACGCGCCGCGCAGGTAATGTTTGGTGCTGTCCGTCAAAAAAAACTGGGCCGATGAGGCGGCGTTACCATCGATGGTGTAATAAATGCCGTAAACTTTTTTATTCGGGTAGGCAATTATCCCCTCATCTATAGAGGTTGCTTTTACCGTATGCTTAAAACTTAGTTTATGCGCATCTTCTACCAGCTCATTAAACTCCTTTTGAGATGTTACCGGCTGGTAGCTCAGGTGCAGCGTGGCGTTGAATTGCGCAAATTGTATGTTTTGCCAGCAAGGCTTGGCCCCGCGCGATTTATCAGGTTCGATGCTGCCGTATTTTGGATAATCGAACGTAAAGGGGCAGCCCTCGCTATAGGCCTGGTATTCTTTTTTGGGGTAAACGATACGGAAGTACCCGCGCGGCTTTGGCGAATAATCGGGCTGGCCGCCGCAGGCCGCAATAAACAGGATAATTAAAGAAAAAGCTGCTTTTTTCACGGGAATTAATCGTTTGTGTTCCAAATTTCCCAGGCTTTCTCGGCCTGCAATACTAACATTTCGTAGCCATTTTTGGTAGCCGCGCCACGTTCCTGGCCTTTTTTCATAAACAGCGTAAGCGGCGGATTGTACACCAGGTCGAACAGCAGGTGGTGGTGGCCTATCGCTTCGTATGGTATGGGCGGGCATTCATCCACGTTGGGAAAGGTGCCCAGGGGCGTGGTGTTTATGATGAGCTTATAAGCGGCTATATGGGCCGGCGTAAGGTCCTCAAAAAGGATATTGCCACCGGCGGGCTTGCGGGTAACGCAAACGTGATCGATGCCCTTGTTTTCCAGCACGCATTTTACGGCTTTCGCCGCGCCGCCGTCGCCTAATATCAGGGCCTTATCGTGATGGTGATTCAACAACGGACTAAGCGAACCGTCGAAGCCGTAGATATCTGTATTATAGCCCTCCAGCCTAAAATCGTGGCCTTTGATGCCTAATTCGCCCGAAAATGCAGCGGACACCGGGCTTTCTGCAATCACCTTGATGCAATTTACCGCTCCGGCGGTTTTAGCATCGTGCTCTATCCAATCCAGGTATTTCATCACGTTCACCTTATGGGGGATGGTAACGTTAAGGCCGCAAAGGTTTGGGTTTTGGTGCAGCAGGGTGGGCAACTCTTTAATATGTTCCAGGGGGTACAGGTCATAGGCCGTATGCTTTATCTTTTCGGCGATGAATTTCTCGGTAAAGTATTTTTTGGAGAACGAATGCGAAAGCGGATAGCCGATGAGCCCGTAATTTTTCATGTTGGCGGTTATAATTTAAACCGAAGGGTTTAATGCGGTAATATTACCAACAAAGCACGAGGATTTATAATTTTATTATCAACCGGGAAGGCTGTGCCGGAGTGCAGTTAGTCCTTAATAGGGTTTACACAAGTGTTCCGCCTGGGGTAAAAAAAGTGTCCCACTCATTTTTGCTTATTTTATTAAGTAGCTAATAATAAATTAATTACAGACTTTACTTAAACAACAGGGGTGTTCCACGAAAAGCCACAACTTCCTGATAATCAATGTTTATTTAAAAACAAGTGTTCCGCATTCAAAGTGGAACACTTGCCGCCGGGGCACCCAGGGCTATTGGGCTTGCAGCAGCGCCAGGTACAGCCGTTCTATCTCTATGGGCTTGCGCAAAAAGCCGTTGAAGTAGTTCTTGTAGTCTTCGTTACTTTCGGCGGTAATATCGGCCGTGAGGGCAAAAACGGGGGTGCTGTTATTAGGGTTGCCATTAAGGCGTATTTGCTCGGCGGCATCAAAACCGTTCATCTCGGGCATATGTATATCCATCAAAATAAAGTCGAACGCCTTTAGGCTGGCTTTCTCTACGGCCTCCATCCCATTTACCGCGTGTTCGCTTTGCATGCCCCAGTTGGCCAGCAGCTTGCGCGCTACCATGGCGTTTATCATGTTATCCTCGGCCAGCAGTACGGTTTTACCCTTAAGCCCCTCTGCCGACATGGGCACGGTCCTACCAGGGATATGCGTCTTTTTAAGGGTAAGCTCAAAGGTGAATTCCGAGCCCACGCCTATCTTGCTTTTTACCGCAACCGTGCTACCGTACAGGCCGGTAAGTTTCTTTACGATAGCCAGACCCAGGCCCGAGCCGCCCTGCTTGCGCGTGGTGATGGCTTTGGGCTGCGAAAAGGTTTCGAATATCTCTTCAAAATGCTCTTCGTGTATGCCGGTGCCGGTATCTGTAACGGCAAAGCGTAAGGTTTCGGTATCCTCGTTAGCGCATAGCTTCTGTACCTGCAGGGTTACGTTGCCTGCATCGGTATATTTTACGGCATTGCTGATGAGGTTGCCCAATATCTGCGAAAGCTTGGTTTCGTCCAACTCGTAGCAGCCGGCTAGCGTGGTATCGGCATCCAGCAAAAGCTCGATGCCCTTTTTGTGGGCCAGGCTGTTATAGGTTTTTATTACACGTTCCAGTATCTCCTGCAACACGCGGGGGCGGTTCTCTATTTCTACCTTGCCCGAATCGAGCTTGGTGAAATCCAATATATCGTTTATCACCAGCAGCAGGTTATTTGATGCTGATTTAAGCGAATCCATTAGCTCCTCGTCGTAAGCCGATTTGGCGGTGATCAAAGAGGTGATAGTTGTAACGGCGTTCAGCGGGGTGCGTATCTCATGGCTCATGGTGGATAGAAACTCCTGCTTCATCCTGGCCGATTGCTCTGTGCGCTTCTGCTTTTCCTGTATGGCCTCGCGCTCCTTTTGCAGCTTAGCCTCTTTCTCCATCGATTCCATTTTGGTGATGAGTTCGTAGTTCTCAATCACCTTTAGCGTTTGGGTGTTTATTACCGCCTCCTTCTGGCCCAGGTAAAGCTCCAGGTACTCCAGGGATTTTACGGTATCGCCTTCCATCTTGCTTATCTGGTACAAATGATAGTTGCACTTGAAGCGTATAATGGCTATGTTGTACTTATTGCTGAAATCGAGGCTCTTTTGTAGTATCAGTTTGGCCTTATCCAGCCGGCCCATGGCAATATAGAGCTGGCCCATCTTTTGATAGGCCATGCCCAGGCCAAGTTTTTCGCCGGCATTGATGTGTATGTCTATGGCGTTCTTGAAGTCGTTCTCGGCCTCCTGCAGGCGGCCGAGAACTGTGTACACCTTGCCGCGGCCATACAGGGCAAATGCCAGGCCGCGTATATCCCCGGTTTTTGATTTAATACCAATGGAATCCTGTATCACGCGCAAGGCCTTTTCAATCTTGCCCTGGTTAAGGTAAATACCCGATAGCGGGTTGTAGGCGTTGGATACTATGTTTAGGTCTTTTACCCTGCGGGCTGCCTCTATGGCCCCTTCATAGGAACGCACTGCGTTTTTGGGGTCGCCAAAATACTCGTAAATGGTGCCTAATGATTTTAGGGTACGTGCCTGGTTATGCCAATCGTTGTACTTGCGGTAAATCTTCAGGCAATCGAAAAGGCAAATGAGGCCAAGGTGGAAGTTATCGGTTTTATAATAAACGCCGGCTATGCTGTATTTTGCATCAGCAATGCCCCTGTCATCGTGCAAGCCCTCAAAACAGCGGATAGCCTCTTTGGCCATATTTATCGAGCGTTTGTAACCACCCTGTATCATGTAAAAAAGCGAGAGGTGGTTCAGGCTTTTGCCAATGAGCGCCTTTTGGTTGTGCCTGCGGCTTAGCTGAAGGGCCTCGGTAGCCAGTTTTATGCTATACTTTAAATTATGCACACGGTTGGTGTACGCATCATCCAGCAGCTGGTTGATGGTATTATGTTCCGCTGTGCCTATCGCCTCCATATAAGGTTTATTATATAATACTAATATATTGAATATTAATCCATAAAACGCATATTACCCTAAACAGGATAGCTATACGTAAACAGGTGGGGGAGACCTATAATGATAAAGGCCATATTATCCATTTACGGATGATACAGCCTATTTTTTGCTTACAAAATATTTACTTTATCGCCTCGAACTTTACTACAAGCTCCCAGCGTTTTTTGTTTTCTACCAGCTTAAACATAGGGTCGGCACTATCGTTGAACTCGCAGCGGCGTATATTGGTAAAACCGACATCGCGCAGCTCTTTCTCGGTAGATTCCCAGTCCCACAGCCACAAGTGCTCCAGGTAGCCAAACAGGTGCTTGGTAACGGCCATAAAATTGCGCGGCCTCACCTCCACGCCCATCATCATCCTTTTGATAAGGGTGATAGAGGCTTCCGGGTCGTGTTTTACGTCTTTATCATTGATATAATCGCGCACCAGCACCTCCAGATCGGGCATGATGATGCGGAAGATACCTCCCGGTTTTAGCATTTTGTAGGTATTGCGCAGCGCGATGCGGAAATGCTCGAATGACATATGCTCCAGCACGTGCGAGCAGTACACGCCATCAACGGTACCGTCTTTTATGCCGGGCAAGCCTTCGGTAATATCGCCATATTGAACGTTTTTATCGAAAACCTGGCCAAGGCCCTTTTTCAATACGAAACCTAAAATCGGTGTTTTCTGGATGCGCAAGGTGGGCGATACGTCAAAATTCTTCCATTCGGGAGGAGCAGCCTGGCCGCAGCCATAGTGTACATACAGTTTCTCTTCTATTGGCATTTGGGGTAATAAATATGCTATCTGTTAATAAAAACGGCATCATGTGTTGCCGTTTTAAAGATAGATGATTTTAACAAAAAACGGATATTTTTTAAACGATTATGCGGCTAATACAATTACAACTTGTTAATAATATTGTTAGTTTAGCAAAAACAAAAACATCTGCATGCTCCAAAACCGCAATATACTCTGCATAAGCGGCACCGAATGGCACGGTAACTACATTAAGGCGGTAGTAGAGCTGATGAAAGTGCTCTCGGCCGGCAACAAGATACTTTTTGTAGAAAACCCCTACACTTATAAAGATGCCATTGCAGGTGTAAAGGGCAAAAACAAAGTAGATTATGTGCAGGCCCTTGGCTTAAAAAGCCGACTGAGCCAAATACACCCGGAGGGTGGCGGCACTGTTCATATCCTTACCCCCCCGCTTGTTTTCCCGGTGAGCTTTTTGCCTACAGGGAAATTCTTTAACGCAATGCTCAATTATAACGGATGGTTGTTGCGCCACAGCATACGCAAGGCTTTAAAGCAGCTGGATATGCAGCAACAGCTCATCAACTTCGTATCCTTTAACCCCGGCATGGGGGTGATGACGGGGCACCGCTTCCACGAAAAAACACTGATATACCACTGCTACGACGAGGTAAAGGGCGCGCACCCCTGGCTGAGCAAGCACGGCGTAAAGCTGGAACAGGTTTTTATGAAGATGGTGGATGCGGTAATCGTAACCTCAAAAGGCTTGTTTAGCAGTAAGTGCCACGAAACCAAGCGCTGCTACACGGTTCACAACGCTGTAAAGGCTTCGCTTTTTAGGCAAGGCTTTAACCCGGAGGTTAACCCTGCAACAAAAAACATTGGCTACGTAGGCAGTATAGACGACCGGCTCGACTTCGACATCCTGGAGTACCTGTTCAAAAACATGCCCGATGCCTCGTTTACTTTCGTAGGCCGCATCGTGAGCGATAAATCGGAAGCGATACTGAAGAAATACAAAAACGTAAAGCTGGAGGGCGCAAAAGCTCCCGAGTTGCTACCCGCTTACTCCAAACAATTTTCGGTCGGTATAATCCCGTTCATTAAAGACGATTTTACGCGAGGTATTTATCCCATGAAGATAAATGAGTACCTGGCTGCAGGCCTACCCGTGGTGAGCACCGATTTTAGCGACCTATCGGACTTTGAAGGAATCATTAAAATAGCCGATAACAAGGCCGATTTCCTGGAATACCTGCTACAGGAAATAAATACCGACACCACGGCTAAACGCGAAAGCCGATTGGCCATTGCCGAGGGCAATACCTGGGGCCGCCGCGCAGAAGAACTATCTGAAGTGATTGAAACCGTAGAGCGGGAGCTTTACCCGGCGTAGCCGCAATTGCACTCAAACTAACCGTTATGCTGGCATTGCTTAAAAGGTACCTGGCCCACAACGCAACCCTAAATGCCGATGAGCTTGCCGCCATAATTAGTCGGTTCAAACCTATGAAAGCCAAACGCGGCACGCCATTATACCGGCAGGGCGATATCTGCGATAAGCTTTTCTTTATAAACAAAGGCAGCGTACGGGTTTATTATCTCTCGCAACAGGGGGTAGAACGCACGAGGCTTTTTGCTTTTGAAGGCATGCTCGCTACCTCGTTGGCAAGTTTTATCTCCCGCCAGCCATCGTTCGAATTTGTAGAAGCGTTGGAAGATACCGAATTGCTTGCCATTGCCCGCCACGATTTTTTTGCGCTCACCGAAACGATTGGCGGGTGGAAAGATTTTTATTGCCGCCTTTTGGAGTCGGCCTATATACACAATAACCACCGGCTGGAAAGTGTGGTTACCCTCAACGCCAAAGAGCGCTACGAGCAGGTATTGGCGCAAAACCCGCAGATAGTTCAGCGGGTGCCCAATAAAATAGTGGCCACCTACCTGGATATAAGCCCCGAAACTTTAAGCCGGCTAAAATCTGATTGAATTTATTGACCTGCATCAATGCGAATTGAAATACCTTGAGCTATCCTTGTTAAAATTATAAGCCAATGAATTTCGACCCGGAAAATAAAGTAGTACAATTATGCGCCAAGGGGATGCAGGCCGAGGCCGAGGGTAATATAGCTGAAGCAAACGCCTGCTTTATGCAAGCCTGGGAGGCTGCCAGCAACGATTTTGAACGCTTTACCGCCGCCCATTACTGTGCCCGCAACCAGCGCGACCCATTGGTTAGCCTGCAATGGAATTTAGATTCGTTAAAATACGCCGAAGCTGTTGCAGACGCAACGCTGAGGGCGCACTACCCGTCGCTGTACCTCAACATTGCCAAATCGTACGAAACATTGCGGAATATACCCGCCGCCGCCCGCTATTACCAGCTGGCAGCCGATAACGCCATCCATTTGCCCGAGGGCGGTTTCGGCAATATGCTAAAAGCCGGCATAGCAGATGGCCTGAACCGCACTGGCATTAAATCTTTCAGCAACGCTTCAATAGATGAGCTGATAAACGCCTGGTGCGAACGGAAAGCGTTGCGGCCACTATCGTTGGTGTTGCCCGCCTATCTCCCCTGCATGGGTACCGAAACCGACATCAACAAACTGATAACCGCCCTGAGTTATTTGAGTGCCACCCGATGCCTGGATGCGGAGGAGCAAGGGAAAGTGGACGGCATTATCGCGGAACTGGTGCACTGATGCCCCATCGTCATTGCGAGCGAAGCGCGGCAACCATCGGCAAGCAGAGCGGTAATGCGAAGCCGATTTGCTCGACCGACCTGCTTGCCGATGGTTGCTTCGTCGCTCCACTTCTTAACCCACCGCGCCGCTTCTCGCAATGACGCGGTTGTTAATCGGTGAAATCAAAAAAATCGGTGCAATCGGTGAAAAACCTACAAATACGTAATACCGTCAAAAATCGACTTGGTGTAATATAAAGGGCTAAAGGGTTCCCGACTTGCGTATTCGCATGATGCCTGTATGTTGGTACAATACAAGTTGCCGAATATGCTGGCGATGGAGGCATCGGCAGCATCGCGGCTGGTGGCAATTTTCACCAGTCCGTTTAAGGGTACCAGGCGCGTAGCATCAAACAAAACCCAATCGCCGCCCAGGTAGGCTTCGAAACAGGCATGAAAATCTGGCGGGTTCAGTTGATAGGCATAGCCCGTAAAATACCTTGCCGGGATAGTTAGTGCACGGCAAAGTGCAATACCCAAATGGGCAAAATCGCGGCATACGCCGGCTTGCTGGGTTACGGTATCGTAGGCAGATGTTTCCGAATCGGTAGAGCCGCTTAGGTATTCAACGTTGCGATAAATCCAATCGGTAATGGCAAACACCTGCCCAAAGGGGCTGCTGATGTGGCCGAAATTGTTATTGGCCATGCGCGACAGCTTGTCCGACTGGCAGTAGCGGCTGGGGTTAAGGTACGGCAGTACCGATGCGTCGCAGCGGCCCACAGGCATTTCTTCTACGGAAGAATAATCTTTCACCTCGTAATAGGTGTCAACCAGTGCTTCGTATTTAATGCTAATATGGCCGGTATCGGGCAACTCCAGCCGAACGAAGCGGTTTTCGCCGTTTGTGGCATTAAGTTCTTCTATTTTTATGTACGGATCTATAAATAATGTCTCTTCCAGCACCGTTTGATGTGCTGTCCTTAGCGCATGTATGTTTAGTATTAAGGTGCTCGGCGCTATGATATCATATTCTAACCAGGCCGATACTTTAAATTTCATGGTTGTTATTTAGGTAATTTGTCAAACGCTTTATCCATCCATTCGCCCGGGATGTTCACCAGCGCATTTTTTAATTCGTCGGCCCATTGTGCAGATATGTCTGCCATATCGCGCTGGGTATAACGCTGCTCTACCAGTTCGAAAGTATTCCTTTTATACAAGGCCACGTCTATCGGGAAATCCACGTTATTGCTGCTTACCCGGGTGCTATCGAAAGACAGGAAACCCGCCTTAAGTGCCAGTTTCATATCCGAACCGTCTTCCAATATACGGTTAAGAATGGCTTTTCCGTGCCCCGAGTTGCCTATTACCACAAATGGTGCGCCAAGGCCAAGCTCTACCCAATTACCCTCGGGGTAAAGCAGGAATAATTTATGTTCTTCGTCGTCCTTCAGCTGCCCGCCGATGATGGTGTTCAGGTCGAACCTGAAGCCGCTTTTCTCCAGCACGGCACGGTCCTCATCGGCCACGCGCCGCACTTGCTGGCCAAATGCATTCATGGCCTGGTAAAGCTGGGTAAACTCTTCGGTTTTCAGCAGCTCGTTAAAATAAACGATCGCCTTATCGCGCACCGAGCGCAGGCCGCTGGTCATGATGAACAGGGAGTGATGGTCCTTCTGTACGATGGTGATTTTTTTTTTAACGGTAGTATCGGTACCGCTGGTAATGCGGGTATCGGCAATGGCCACCAGGCCCTCTTTAACTTTTATGCCTAAACAGTATGTCATTGCAGTACAACAGCAAGGTACAGACTAAGTTTCAGCGTTTCTACTATTTAAACACAGACGAAACAGGGACGTTGCAGGGCGACGGCCGCAGGGGCACAAAACTATTGCTGCTGCTGTTGTTGCTGTTGGATAATCTCCATATACCTTTCGTAGCTGTTGCGCGGCGGGGTTGGTTTTTCAACCACGGGGAAAGTGGTGGCGGTAAACACTTCTTCGGGGTGGGGCAGCGGGCTTTCATCTTCGTAACCAACGGAAACAGAAACCGTCAGTATATGCTTAGCCGAACCTTTGTAAACGCCTTTCACCGGCGAGCAATCGCTAAAATTGCGCCCCACGGCCAGGCGGATATGATTTTCGTTGGCTATGCAATTGTTAGTAGGATCAAGGCCCAGCCAGCCATAGCCCGGCAAATAGGCTTCGGCCCAGGCATGGGTTGCGCCTTCGCCGCGCATACCATCGCGGTTGGGGCAAATATAGCCGCTTACATAACGGGCAGGCATGCCCACCAGGCGCAGCATTACCATGAGTATGTGCGCAAAATCCTGGCAAACGCCGGCTTTAAGTTGCCAAATTTCATCAAGCGTGGTTTCAACTGTGGTTACGCCTTTTATGTATTCGAAGTTTTTGTAAACGTATTCTGTAAACTTAAGTGCGGTTTGATAAGGGGTATCATTAGATTGCCGCACACTGTTTACGATGGGCGTTAATTCGCTCAACCCTTCAAAATATTCCTGCTTCAAAAAATCGATGTACGGCACGATGTATTTGATGTTGTACAGTTCGTTCCACTGGGCTACCGATGGCTCATCATCAACAGGCAATGGCCTGGGGTGTGTGCTTACCGACAATATAGAGTTTATCAGCAGCAAATTGTGCGGCTCGCTATAGGTAAAGCTGCCCACCTCGTTGCCATAATAATCTATATAAGTATCTATTTGGGGGTGGCCGGTAATATCCAATTCGTGTTTTAAAACCTCCTGGTAAATATCGGCTATGGGGTAAAGTATGATGCTGTTGGCGCTATCGCGCACCTGGCTGTCGTATGAATATTTGGTGACGTGCTGTATCTTAAATTCGGGCATGGGGGTCAATAGTTAATTTGGGGATTTGAAGATCAGTTAATTTGAAAATTCGGCAATTCGAAGGTTTGAAAATGCTGTCGCGGTATGTTAATCTTCAACTTTTCAAATCACCAAATTTTCAAATTAGCTTTTCTTCGGGTAGTATTTTTTCAAATTCAATTTATCAGGAGTTTGCAAAATAATATTCGTTGAGTGAGTTGCCAATTTTGTACAGGTCGTCTTTTATCAGCGTCAGAAACTGGTGTAGCCCTTGGTTGGTGATGCTTTTTACCGAACTGTATTTGATGCTGCTTTGCAACTTGCCTATCAGGAACGATATCTCGCGGTAATCGTTTACGTTGCTGTTGTTTTTTAGCCGCTCGAAATATCGCTGTATGTTGTTTACCGAATAGATAACCGAGCGCGGGAAATCGTTGTTGAGGATAATCTGCTCTATCACGTTTTGCGCCTCCAACCCGTCGCGGTAGGTTTTAAGGTACAACTCGTATCCGCCGATGGATAGCAGCAGGTGTTTCCAGTAAGTGATATCCGTAAGCAAGGTTGGATTGGCACTTGTGGGTTTGTATTTAATATCCAGGATATCGATAGATTGTATGGCCCGCTCCAGGTACTTGCCGATGTTCATGAAACTGCGGCCCTGGCCACGTTCCATGGTGATTTCGGCGGTACCGTAGTAAAGCATTACCTGTTTGATTACGATATCCAGCACCGTTATCGGGTCCTCCCGCTGCAGGCGGATATCAAGGTTAGGGTCTTTAACGGTATGGTAGTACTCGTTTAGGCACTGCCACAAATCCTTGGGGATATGTTCCTGCACGCTACGCGCATTTTCGCGGGCAAACGTAATGATGTTGAGTATGGAGTTGGGGTTATTTTTATCGGTAACCATGTACCTTAATACCGTGCGGCTATCATTGCCCAGGCGTTGTTCCAACTCTTCATCGTGCCCCGAAAATATGCGTATAACCGGTGCCCAATCGAATCCCTCGGTAGAATCCTGCGAGGAATTGTAGTTTATCTTCAGCATCCTCAGGATACCGTCGCTCCGTTCGATGTAACGGCTTAACCAATAAAAACTTGCTGCTACCCTGCTTAACATATGAGCCCCCTAGCCCCCTTAAGGGGGGACTTTTGATTAGTATTTTCTATTATTTCGAATAACATTTCTTGTCTCTTGATTCTAAAACTCTTGCCTCCGTGTTTTAACTCCTGCTCCCCCTTCAGGGGGGGGGCGGGCTACGCCAATACCCAGGTATCCTTGCTGCCACCTCCCTGCGAGCTGTTTACCACCAGCGAGCCTTCGTTAAGTGCTACGCGGGTTAAGCCGCCGGGCACTATCTCTATGCCATCGGGGCCGCAAAGGGCGTATGGCCTCAAGTCTATACGGCGTGGCTGCAATACGCCGCCGATATAACAAGGCGCCGCCGAAAGACTGATGGTTGGCTGCGCGATGAAGTTGCGCGGATCCTTCAGTATCTCCAGCTTATATTCTTCAATCTCTTCCTCGCTGGATGCGTGGCCCATCAACATGCCGTAGCCGCCGCTGCCATTCGTTTTCTTCACCACCATTTTGTTGATGTTCTTGAAAACGTGCTCGCGCTCATCCGGGTTGTTCAGGCGGTGGGTAGGTACGTTCTTCAGTATGGGTTCCTCGTTAAGGTAGTACTTAATCATATCAGGCACGTAAATATAGGTGGCCTTATCATCGGCCACGCCGTTGCCTATGGCGTTTACAATGGCCACATTGCCTTTGCGGTAAGCACCCATCAGGCCCGCTACGCCCAAAACGCTATCGGGGTTAAACACCAGTGGATCTAAAAACTCATCATCAACCCGGCGGTAAATTACATCAATCTGCTGCAGGCCGGTAGTGGTTTTCATGTACACCTTGTGGTTGTTCACTACCAGATCCCGGCCTTCTACCAGCTCTACGCCCATCAGGCGGGCAAGGGTGGTATGCTCAAAATAGGCCGAGTTGTATATACCCGGACTAAGCAGCACGATGGTAGGGTTACTTATTTGCCTTGGCGAAAGCGAAAGCAGGTTTTTGTACAGGATTGACGGGTATTCGGTAACGCTGCGCACATTGCAATTGGGCAATAAATCGGGGAAGAGGCGTTTGGTTATCTCGCGGTTCTCCAGCATATAGCTTACACCCGATGGCGTGCGCAGATTATCTTCCAGCACGTAGAAGGTGCCGTCGTAATCGCGTATCAAATCTATCCCCGCAATGTGTACATATACATCGTAAGGCACGTCCAGCTGGTACATCTCGCGTAGGAAATGCGGGCAGGAGTAGATGATATCTATCGGCACGATGCCGTCTTTAACAATGAACTGGTTGTGGTAAATATCCTTCAGGAACAGGTTCAACGCTGTGAGGCGCTGCTTGATGCCCCGCTCTACAAACTCCCACTCGGCGGCGGTAATAATGCGCGGGATGATATCGAAAGGGAAAATCTTCTCTATGCCCTCGCCGCTATTGTACACGGTAAAGGTAATGCCCTGGGTCATGAAAAGCCTTTTGGCCAGTTCCTCTTTTTTGTTGAGGTCATCCGGCGATTCTTTGGCTAAATAATCAATTACCTTCTTATAATGGTCGCGAACGATGCTTTTTTCGTTGTACATTTCGTCCCATACGCCGTTTATTAGATTGTATTTGTCAAAATGTTGCGATTGGTACATAAAAAACTCTCCCTTGTTGCCTAAAATATTGCCGGAACGGTCTATAAGATTGTAATAATAATCAAAAAACGCATTAAAGCCCTAATTTTTTTGGTAAATTATGAAAAAATTAAGGTAATTAATACAAGTTTAATATTTATCTCTCATTTTTTATCAAAAAAAGCAGTTGTATTTGTAAAAAGTGCCAAACTTATTTATCCGCATAGTGGAAACAAACACCTGCTTTTGCGCAAGCAATCGCAGACGCATAAATAGATGAGGGTAAGTTAAAAAGAAAAATGCCCCCGGTCAAGGGGGCGTTTTGGCAAATAGATTAACGCTATGTTATTCTTCTATAACCTTTACTCCCTGGCATTTGAGCGCCCCTTCCCCGTTTGTCCGTTTTTGATAAATCAAGTGACTATTTAATCAGCTCCAAAAAATGCTTCGAGGCATCGGTCTACATCTATAGTTTGTAGAGCAATTTAAGTACTTTGCAGATATATATTATGCAAAACAGGCACCTGCCATTCGTCGGCGTTTTTGTTTTAATCAGTTTTTTGCTGTTGGTGGCCGTAACCATGACGCACCGCACTTGCGACGCTTTAAATTATTATAGATTAAACTGGGATTTTTTAGGGGATGTTAGTTCTCAATTTTTGGCGCTTGCCCTGTTTGTCGGCGGCGTGGCCTTATATTTCATTGTCACCCGTTTGTTTAAATGGGATAACGAAATTTTCAAATACGCCTATTGGGGCTTGCTACCTCTTTTGGTGTTCCATGGCGCAATATTCACTGTAGGGCACAATTTAAAAGTTGGGGCTACCGAGCAATCTATCTGCAACAAAACCACCAGGGCAAAAAATCGCGGCGGCATGGTATCAACCAACTTAACGTTGAAGGAATACCAATACCTGCAGGAAAGCCGCGGTGAATTCCCCAACTTACCGCTAACGTCGAAAAATATTACTTTTTGGTTTAACGGAGGTGATTTTATCGGCGATTACACCCTCGAACTAACTTTTACCTGCAGCGTTAAGGAAACCATAGATAAAAGTAAGGGATGGACTGTAAAAAACATCGATAGAAATTCGGGAACGAAAATGGTGAACTATTTTGATTTCGACCGATAACAAAACAGCCCTGTATTTATTTTACCGGGCTGCCTTGTTGTCGCGTAAACACATTTTTTTTCGACCAAAAAGGGCATAAAATATGCCCTTTTTTTGATGTATTGTTACAAAAACACGGAGATTTTCGACGGTAATTTTGGCGATTTTGCCGAAAACGCGCCTATATCTCCGCCAAATATTTATGCACGAAACTGATAGCCATAGAGCCCTCGCCCACGGCCGAAGCTACTCGGTTCATGGCACCGGCACGTACGTCGCCGGCGGCAAAAATGCCTGGGATGCTGGTTTCAAGTAGGTATGGATCTCGTTTAGATTTCCACATCTTCTCGAAGTCCTGGCAACTGTTCAGGTCGCGGCCGGTTTCTACGAAGCCCTTGTCGTTTTTGATGACGGCTTTGCCCAGCCAATCGGTAAAGGGTTTGGCTCCGATGAAAATATAGAGCGCATCGGCATCCTCGGTGCGGGTTTCGCCGTTATCCAGGTTTTTGATCACCAATTGCTGCAGACGGCTCTCGCCTTTGGCTTCAACAATTTCACAGCAGGGAAGCAGGGTAATATTGCCCACGCCGGCAATCTGGTCGATAAGATATGAGGACATGGTAGCCGCTAAACTCTCCTTGCGTATCATGATATAAACGTGCCTGGCAAATTTGGAAAGATACATGGCGCCCTGCCCTGCCGAGTTCCCCCCGCCTACGATGTACACATTGGCATCCTTGCAGCTTGCAGCCTCCGTCATGGCGGCGCCGTAGTAGATGCCCGCGCCCGTGAACTTCTCTATGCCAGGCGTGGTTAACTGCCTGTAATCCACCCCGGTAGTTATCACAACCGATTTGGTTACCACCTCGCTGTTATCATCCATCACCACGGTTTTGTAATTGTCTTTCAGCCTGATTTCCTTCACCGATTGCGGCGAAAGGAAATCTGTACCGAAACGGGTGGATTGCGTAATGGCGCGCCGCGTAAGGTCGGCACCACTTAACCCGGCCGGAAAGCCCAGGTAGTTTTCGATGCGGGAACTGGTACCTGCCTGGCCGCCTGGCGCTTTACGCTCTATCAGCAAGGTCTTCAATCCCTCTGATGAACCGTACACCGAAGCGGCCAGCCCTGCGGGGCCGGCACCAATAATCACTACATCATACAACTCGTTCTTGGCCGACTGGCTCAAGCCAATCTTCGCCGCCACATCCCTTATGGCGGGGGTTTTCAACAGTGTGCCATCCGCAAATATGATGGCCGGGAGGTGTTTGGCGTCAAGCTTGTTGATGGCCGAAAGTTTTTTTGCCTCTTCGGAATTGGCATCCAGCCAAAGGTAAGGCACTAAATTTCCCGATAAAAACTCCTTGATATCGTGGGATTTCGGAGAAAACTGATACCCGATCACCTTTATCCCCTTAAAATCGGGGCGGTAGTTGCCCTGCCAATCCTCCAGCATGTCGGTTATGATGGGGTATAGCTTTTCTTCGGGCGGATCCCAGGGTTTGGTGAGGTAGTAATCCAGCTTTACATCGTTGATGGCTTTGATGGCTGCTTCCGTATCGGCATAAGCGGTAAGCAATACACGCTTGGCCTGCGGGAAAAAAGTTAAAGCCTTGCATAAAAAATCCACGCCTTCCATTTCGGGCATGCGCTGGTCCGACACGAACATCGCCACCACCTCGCCTTTGTTCTTCAGCTCCAGCAGGCTGTCTAGTGCCTCTTTTACCGAAGTGGTGCTCAGGATGCGGTAGTCCTGCCGGTAGTGGTTCTTCAAGTCGCGCGTAATGGCCCGCAATACTTGCGGGTCGTCGTCTATAGCAAATATGATAGGTTGATCCATGTCTTTCTAAATAAATTAATCGTCGTTTATTGGGAAGCAGATGATGAACTCGGTACTCCCCGGTACCGATTTTACTTTCACCGTGCCGTTATGCTGGCGTATGATGCGGGTAACCACATCCAGGCCCAACCCCGTACCTTTGCCCATGTCCTTTGTGGTAAAAAACGGGTCGAATATCTGCGATTGCAGTTCTTCGGGTATGCCGGGTCCGTTGTCTTTTATGGTTATTTCGACAAACTGCCGGTCTTTTTTTGTTTTTATTTCCAACAGGCCGCCGCCGTTTACCTCCATGGCATCTATGGCGTTGTCAATAACGTTGGTCCATACCTGGTTCAGCTCGCCGGCCATGGCTTTTACCTGTGGCAGGCTAAGGTCAAAATCCTCGGCTAATTTAATATTTCCTTTTTTAAGCTTATAATCGAGCATGGTGAGGGTGTTGCGTATGCCGGCGTGTATATCCAGCAGCTGCTTGTCGCTATCCCTATCCATGTGCGTAAACGTTTTTACCGAGGTAACCAATTGCGATATCCGTTGCGATGATTCTTTGATATCAGCAATCATTTTGGTGGCCAGCAGGTAATTATTTACCCAGGCCAGTACAATTTCTAACTCCTCCGAAACCGGCGTGCAGGCATTCATGTGGTCCAGGTCTTCCGGCTTAAAATCAAAGTCGACCAGGTTTTCGGCAAATTCGAGCTTTTTTATTTCGTGGTCCATCAGCCAGTCGCTCAGGTCGTCTTCGCGGTCGGCTTTATCCATCATGCTTAGTACCGGTCGGTCGGTTTGGTTGGCGCGTGTAACCAGCAGCTCGTTAATGGTATCCACCTTTTCAGGTGTCATATTCAGGCTTACTATGGCTTTAAACATGGCCGGCAGGTTCTGTATTTGCGCGTTGAGCGATGATGCCCCCCTGCTGATGGCCGCTGCCGGGTTGTTCAACTCATGCGCCAATCCTGCCGATAGCTTGCCCAGGGCAAACATTTTTTCGTTTTGTTGCTGCAGCGAAGTAAAATCGCGGATGCGGCTGGTCATGGTGTGTACCAGCGCTTCGGTCAGTTCGTAATGGAGTTGGGTGGCTTCTTTTATCTTTTCGGCCGGCACCCTAAAAATACGTCCTTTTTTGGTGCACTCGCCAAAGCCCGGCGTTTTCTTGGCTCGCGAAAATGGCAGGTAACCGGTAATTCCCTGCTCGCGGATCACGGCTACCTCGCGAAACTTCCCGTTCTGCATTACACATATACGTATGCGGCCCTCCAGTATAACGGAGGTCATGTTTACGGGTTCGCCCACTTCAAATATGCGCTGGCCTTCTTCCATCTCTACTATTTCGCCGTTATCTAAAAACCACTGCAGCTGTTCATCGGGCACCTCGGCCAGCACGGGGATAGCTTTTAAATCGTCTAAGGATATTGCGTTCATTATTCTTCGGGTATATAAGGGCCGCCTGGCACGCCCCAGCCCCATTTGGGCATTGGCGCATCGTGCTGCAAAGGGTTATCGGTTAATTTGGAATTGATTACGGCTATGCGGCTGCCCCACTCCAGGTAAGCCACCAGTGCCGACCGGAACTCCGGGTCGTCGGCCAGGCCAAGCTCATCTACGCTTTGCAGCAGCAGGGCTATCCATCGCTGGCGCTGTTCTTCGGTAAGCAGTTTGCCTACGTGGTGCGCCACCATTTTTGCATGACTGCCGTCATCGTCTTGCGTGTATAATTGTGGGCCGCCAAAAACTTCGGCGATAAAATGCGCTACGTGCTTGCTATGCACAGCCGACATGTTTTTGAACACGGGCTGTAGCAAATCATCGCGTAGCACCTTATCATAAAAAACTTCGGTAAGTTTTTCTAAGGCATCGTTGCCACCCACCCAGCTATACAAGGTTGGTATGTTTTTCATAGTCCATAAAATTAGTAATAAAAAAGGTTTGGTTGCAAGGAAGGGTTGTCTGAACTCGAATTTCAAAGAATTTGCGGAATTGGCAGAATTATTTTAGCAGGCTGGAGAAATCGGCATAAGCTCGTAGCATTCTGCTAATTCTTTAATACCATAAAAACGACGACGCCCTCTTGAGCGCCTCAAAACAAACACCCGCGAAAAATTCGAGTTCAGAAACTATTTTCAAATAAATTTGCGTAAGCAATTACTTACGTATTATATTTGTAAGCGAACGCTTACATAATTGAAAGGATTTGATGAGAAGAGATGTTTTCCAGGCCATTGCCGACCCAACACGTAGGGACATTATTAATTTGATAGCTTATAAACCGTTAAACTTAAATGCGATAGCCGAGAACTTTGAGGTGAGCAGGCCCGCCATCTCGCAACACATCAAAATACTGATGGAATGCGGGCTGATAGAAATGAAGAAGCAGGGCCGCGAACGTTACTGCGAAGCCAAACTTAGCCAGTTAAACGAAGTAGCGCAATGGATAGAGCAATACCGCAAGCTTTGGGCCGATAAGTTCGACAGGATGGACGAGATACTGGAAGAGTTGAAAAAAGCCCCACCTAAATCCTCCCCGGAAGGGAGGACTTAAAAAAGTAAACGCTTAATATCTGAACTCGAATTTTAAAGAATTTGCCGAATTCACAGAATTAATATAGGCGACATTCTGCCCATTCCTCAAATTCGTTCAATTCGAGTTCAGAAATTGAGCCGCTTCCGGCCCGTTAAATGGTCGCATTAACACCCTGCCCGCACGGATATGCGGCAGTAATTTTGGATAAACTTAAAACTAAAATATTATGCAAAAGATCAGTCCGTTTTTATGGTTCGATGGCCGGGTAGAAGAAGCCCTCGACTTTTACACATCTGTTTTTAAAAATTCGAAAATAACAGATAAGCGCCATTACCCAGGCGATACCCCGGAGCATAAAGGCAAGGTTTTCACCGCCACTTTTGAGCTGGAGGGCGTAGAATTTATGATATTGGATGGCGGCTCGCATTACAAGATTGACAGCCCCGCAATTTCCTTCTTTGTGAAGTGCAAAGACCAGGCGGAGGTTGACGAACTTTGGGATAAAATTGCCGAAGAAGGCAAGCCATCGCGCTGCGGCTGGATTACCGATAAATACGGCGTATCGTGGCAGATCATTCCTGATGCATTAGGCAAATACCTTGGCGGTGCCGATGCTGCAGGTGCGCAACGCGCCATGCAGGCTATGATGAAAATGGTAAAGATAAACGTGGCCGAATTGGAGGCTGCTTATTACAACAAATAACCCATTATGCGGACTCCAAAAGACGTCGCGGAGTATTTCTCCTGGTTCCCACGGGAAACGCAGGGTGCCATGAGCCTGGTAAAGGATGCCATATTAAAGGTAATGCCCCAGGCCGAGGAAAGCATTAGCTATGCTATGCCCACCTATAAATACAAGGGGCTGTTGGCACATTTTGCCGCTTACGAGCATCACATTGGGCTTTACCCCGGCTCATTGGCTATAGAAATTTTTGCGGAGGACATTGCAGGCTACAAGAGTGCTAAGGGCTCGGTACAATTCCCGCTGGGTAAACCGATGCCGCTCGACTTGATTACCCGCATCGTAGAATTCAGGTTGAACGAAAATTTAAAGACACCGAAAAAATCTAAATAATACACCTATGGCAAGCAAGAACGAAACAACCATTAAAGCCGAACCCGGCAAACAGGAACTATTCATCACCCGCGAGTTTGATGCCCCGCGCGAACTGGTTTTTAAAGTATTTACCGACCCTGAACTGGTGCCCCGCTGGCTCGGCCCGCGCGAACTGACCATGAAGATTGATAAATGGGATGCCCGCAGCGGCGGCCATTACCGCTATTTACACTCAGATGCGCAGGGCAATGCCTTCGGTTTCCATGGCGTAATGCACGAGGTAACAGCCCCTGAACGCATCATCCAAACCTTCGAATTTGAGGGCATGCCCGAGCGTGGCCATGTTTCACTGGAAATAGCCCGGCTGGAAGAGCTACCCGGCGGCCGCACCAAAGTTGTAGTGCAATCCATTTTCTCATCCGTTGCCGATAGGGACGGCATGATACAGCACGGCATGGAACGCGGGGTTAAAGATTCGCACTGGCGGCTGGATGAGCTTTTTGAAGAAATGCAGAAATAAACGCATAAGGCTTGTATGCAGATGCTTATATTTGATAAACCCAGCATATAAGCATCTGCATTCATGATTTATTACACCATTCCCTGTGCTCCACACCTATCGCCTTATGTGTGCTTTTTCTGGGTGCTGGAGCATGATAGGGTTACGGCAGCACAGCCTTACATTCACCGGTCTATGGCAGATGGCTGCTGTGAAATGATTTTCCATTGTAAAGGCCGCTTTACCGATATCGCCGCCAACGGCACAAGCAACCCCTCCTTTACATCAGGCGTTGGCGGGCCTTCCCAAAGTTTCAGCAGGTTTCATACCCAGGAAGCCTTTGGCATTTTTGGTGTGTACCTTTACCCCTATGCGATTGCGGCCTTGTTTGGCGTGCCCGCATCTGCCATTGCCAATCAGCAGGTATCGCTTTCAAGCCTGCTCGGACAGGCGGGGACAGATATAGAGGAACAGGTGATGCTGGCGGCTACTAATCATGAACGCGCCGCTATCGTAACCACCTTTTTTGAAGCACAATTACAGCACCGGTATCAACAGCCAACAGCAGTTTTCAGTGCTATTAGCTATATCATCAAAAGCAAAGGCACGGTTACGGTTGATGCGTTGGCACAAAAGCATTTCCTCTCCACCCGGCAGTTCGAGCGCAGCTTTAAGGAGTTTGCGGGCTTCAGTCCCAAATTATACTCCCGCATTATTCGTTTCCAGGCAGCGATTGAAAAGTATAAGGATAAAAACCGTTCGCTTACGGAGATTGCTTACGATTGCGGCTACTACGACCAATCGCACTTTATTCATGATTTTAAGGAGTTTTCGGGATATCATCCAAAAACATATTTCGCGGGCAATAACGAGGGCACCGATTGGAAGGAAGCGGAATGATGTCGCATTTTTCCAATTTTGGCCATGCCGACCGGACTACTTTTGATGTATTATTTAATTAATCGACCAACAACAATGGAAATCCCAAAAGTACACCAGGCCATTATGCCTTACCTGATGCTGAAAAACGCCGCAGCATTTATTGATTTTACCAAAACTGTTTTTAATGCCGATGCGGGTATGCAGCGCATGCGCGACGATGCTGACACCATTATGCACGCCGAGATTATGATCAGCGGCTGTACCATTATGTTCTGCGAAGCCAGCGATCAATGGGCCGTAGCTAACGCCAACCTGTTCATTTATGTAGACGATGCCGACGTAACCTACGCCCTCGCCATTGCTAATGGCGCATCTACCGTAATGGAACTAAGCGACCAGGACTATGGCCGTACCTGCGGCGTTACCGACCCATTCGGTAACACCTGGTGGATAACGTCGGTTAAAAAGTAGCGCTGCTTTTATTGTACCGAGGCTGCCCCAAAGGCGGCCTTTTTTGTTTTATGGAGTGACATTCCGGTTAGTTATGCTATATATACGTAATATGTTGGTTACCATCGTCTAAATCAAAACAAAAGAGGCCGATAACCTTTGTTACTTAAATATTGTGCAATGCCTAAGTGGTTAAAAATTTTATTGAAGATACTGGGAACTTTAATACTGCTATTCATCCTGACAGCAGTGGGGATAACCATTTACGTGGCCAACAACAAAGAGAAGGTGCTGGCGCAGGTCATCAAAAAACTCAACGAGAATTTGGATGGCACCCTTACCGTAGGCGATATCAAGCCGTCGTTCTTCAGCAACTTCCCGGATGTATCGCTGGCATTGAAGGATGTGGTAATCCGCGACAGGCAGTTTGCCAGGCACCATCATACTTTATTGGAGTCGAAAGACTTCAAAGTATCGGTAAATGCTGCGGCCTTATTCAGGGGTGCTATCAGCATCAATAATATCGCCATCAATAATGCATCTATAGATCTGTACACAGATAGCACCGGCTACAGCAATACGGCGGTTTTCAAAAAGAACAAAAAAGACAGCATCAAAACAGAGGCTAACGAAGGCAATTCTTCAACCCAGTTAAAAAAGTTCAGCCTGGCCAACGTAAACTTCACCATCAACAACCAAAAGGCAAACAAACTATTCAACTTTACGGTGGACCAGCTCAACGGCAAAATGAATTACCCCGATACCGGCTGGCACGCCGCCGTGCATTTGAACGTGTTGGCAAAAAGCCTTGCCTTCAATACCAAACGCGGCAGCTTCATCAAAAACAAGCAGATACAAACTGATTTGGAGGCCGGCTTTAACGAGAAAACCGGGAAGATTTCTGTAAAATCAAATAATTTCGATATAGGCGGCGATGTATTTGGCCTGAACGCCCTGTTTGTTACGGGCAAAGGCGATGATAGCTTTGCCTTTCACCTCACAAACGACAACCTGCTTTGGCGGCGCGCTGCTAGTTTGCTGGCACCCAATATTGCCAAAACACTTAACAGGTTTAATTTAGATAAGCCGATAGCCGTTAAGGCTGATATATCCGGTAGCTTTGGCGGTGGCGACCCTTACTTTTATGTTTCTGCCATAGTTGGTAATAATCGCCTTACCATTCCTGGTGCCGTGATAGATGATTGTAATTTCAATGCCGTTTTCACCAATGAAAATATCAAAGGCAAAGGTTTCACTGATGCCAACTCCATCATCCGGCTGGCAAAATTTAAGGGTAGTTATAGCCATTTGCCTTTTACCATTGATACGGGCAGCGTTGCCAACCTGGAGGTACCCATAGCAACCGGAAACTTTAAAGCGAATTTCCCCGTCACCAACTTCAACTATTTGCTGGGCAGCAAAGTGGCCAAATTTACCAAGGGCTCGGCCGACATGAACCTACGCTACAAAGCCGATGTCGTTAACCTGAAACTAAATAAGCCCATAGTACAGGGCACTATCAACCTAAAAGATGTTAGCATCAGCTACATCCCGCGGAACCTTAACCTCAGCAACTCCTCTATATCTATGAATTTTATAGGAAACGATCTGCTGCTGAATAACATCCGCTTGCAAAGCGGAAAAAGCATCGTACGGATGGAGGGGCAGGTAAAGAACTTCCTGAACCTGTACTACAGTGCCCCCGAAAAAATATTGATTGACTGGCAGGTGACCAGTCCGCAAATTTATCTGGCGGAGTTCATTGGCTTCCTAAACAGCACAAAACCATCGGCGGCGCCGGTTAAACGCCGCAACAGCGGCAACGTAGTAGAACAGCTGGCTACCGTACTGAACAGCGCAAGGGCCGATATGCACATGCGCATAAACGAATTGCATTATCACAAATTTTTGGCAACCAATGTAGCCGCCGATTTGTTGTTATCAGAAGACGGCATCCGTATAAACCAGGCTAGCCTGAAAACGTCTGATGGTTCGCTTAGGCTGAATGGCAACCTGGTGCAGAAGGGAAAAGTGAACGATTTTATCGTGGCCAGCACCATAAGCAATGTAAACGTAAGCAAGTTTTTCTATGCGTTCGATAACTTCGGGTTGACGGATTTAACCAGTGAAAATCTGAAGGGCTACCTTTCGGCAAGGACAAGTACCGTAGGCTCTATCACCAATACAGGCGACATCGTAAAGCATTCGATAAGAGGCAAGGTGCTGCTTAATTTGAAGGATGGTGCGCTGTTGAATTTCAAGCCGATCAGAAGTATTGGCAAGTTTGCTTTCCCTTTCCGCGATGTGGATAATATCATGCTATCGAGCCTGGATGGCGATTTTGATTTGATGGGCGACAAGATTATCATCAACCCTATGGAGATCAGCTCGAGCGTGCTCAATATGGATGTGGCCGGCGTTTACGGCTTAACCAACGGTACCGATATTGCGCTGGACGTGCCTTTACGCAACCCCAAAAACGACGCGCAGATAACCGATAAAGAAGAGTTGAAAAAGAAACGCTTCAAAGGCATCGTGTTGCACATACGCGCACACGAAGAAGAAGGTAAGCTAAAGATAGGCTGGAATAAAAACCACAAGTAGCTTCTATGGATTAGGCACATCTGAAATCTGCACACCTAAAATTTACACATTTATTACCATACCAATTGGTATATTTGCAATATGGAAAGCAAATTATCCAAAGCAGAAAAAACCCGGCAGTTCATTATCGAAACTACGGCCGATGTATTTAATACAAAGGGATATGCGGGTACCTCCATGTCTGACATTACCGACGCCACCCGCCTAACCAAGGGCAGCATCTACGGAAACTTCGAAAATAAGGAGGATGTGGCGCTCGCCGTTTTCGACCATAACCACGCCAGGGTAAGGGCAGTAATAAAGCAGCAAATGGCGCAGGCAAGCACTTATTATGAGAAATTGATGGTTTACGTAAAGGTTTACGACCATTTTACGCGCACCAATTACTTCCCAAAAGGCGGCTGCCCTATTTTAAATACCGCGATAGAGGCCGACGACACCAATCCGCTGTTAAAAGAACGCGCCGCCAAAGCCGTACTCGATTGGAAAGAGCGGATACAGGAATTGATCAAAGAAGGCATCGCCGCTAAAGAATTCAAGTACGATGTAGACGACTCGCGAATCGCCCTTTCGCTCATCGCGCTGATAGAGGGCGGCATCATGATTGCCAAAGTGACTGATAGCCAGGCCAATTTAAACCAGATAATGAAGACTGCCGAACTGCTGATAAAAATGATGCGCGTCTAAAAAATTTGACATAAAATATACCAATCGGTATTTTTTATAATGTAATATTGCGTCCTCAAAACAAAGCATGAGTGCCCGTTTAAAATAGGATTTCACACCAAATAAAAAATACCGATTGGTATAATAACATGTCTCCCTTAAAAAGAAAACTACTCATCTTCACCGTTATCCTTGCCGCGATAATGGAACTGATAGATACCTCGATAGTGAACGTAGCCCTATCGTACATGAGCGGCAACCTGGGTTCAACACTCGAGGACACCTCCTGGGTTATCACCTCCTATGCCATAGCCAACGTCATCATCATCCCCATGACCAGCTTCCTCACCGCCAAGCTGGGCCGTCGCAACTATTATATCGGCTCCATTATCCTGTTTACCTTCTGTTCGCTCATGTGCGGCCAGGCAAGCAGCTTGTGGGTACTGGTGCTGTTCCGCTTTTTGCAAGGATTGGGCGGCGGCGCACTGCTCTCGGTATCGCAGGCGGTAGTATTCGAACTGTTCCCTAAAGAAAAACAAGGTGTGGCTAGCGCATTATTCGGCGTGGGCGTGTTTCTGGGGCCAACCATCGGGCCAACCCTTGGTGGTTTTATTACCGAGCAAATCTCCTGGCCATGGATATTCTATATCAACATTCCCATAGGCATCGCTGCCGCGGTATCTTGCTACTTCCTGCTTACCGAGGCACCTATTAAGGTCGTCGTTAAAAGCATCGACTGGACGGGCATCGCGCTGCTGGCCATTGGCGTAAGCACCCTGCAAACCGTACTGGAGCGTGGCGAAACCGAAGATTGGTTCGAGACCAATTACATTATATGGTTTACGGTGATAGCCATAGTCGCTTTAACTGCGTTCGTACTTTGGGAGCTGAAAACCCCGCATCCGGTGGTAAACCTGCGCGTGCTCAAAAGCAAAACGCTGAGCATTGCTGCCATCCTCACCTTCGTTACCGGTATAGGCATGTTTACCTCGGTGTTTTTAACGCCGGTAGTTGCACAGCGCCTTTTGGGCTTTACGCCCTCCCAAACGGGCTTGCTGCTGTTGCCTGGGGCTATACTGGCCATTATCGGGCTGATGATATCCGGAACGCTTTTGCAAAAGGGCGTGCCTGCGGTGGCTATTATAGCCGTAGGCTTTTTCTGCTTCATTTATTTCAACTGGCGTATGGCCCAAATAACGCTGGAATCGCCTGCATCAGAAATAACCTTTACGCTTGTTTTCCGTGCATTGGGGTTAGCATTTTTGACGGTGCCGCTAACGGCACTGGCAGTTTCCTCGCTCGCAGCGAAAGACGTGCCGCAGGGGGCCGCGCTCAACAACATGATGCGCCAGCTAGGTGGCTCGTTCGGTATCTCTATCATCAATACCTATTCGTTCCAGCGCATCGCATCGCACAGGGTAGACCTCATAACCCACATTACCGCCACCAACAGCATCGTTACAGAGCGGCTTAACCGATACGTGGCCAACTTCCAAAGCCATGGCATGGGCCTGCAGGAAGCCAAACTGAGGGCCATGAAACTGCTGGATCTCACGGTTGTAAAGCAATCAACCCTGATGAGCTACCTGGATAGCTACCTGCTCATCGGCGCTCTGTTCGTGCTGGCGCTGCCGTTGCTGCTTTTTGTGTTGAATGCCAAAAAGCCTGTGCCCGGGGTAATCATATCCGACCATTAAATAAACAAACATCTATACATAACCATAAACAAAATAACATCATGAAACTGATCAATAAAACAGTACTGGTAACCGGCGGAGGCTCGGGTATCGGCTTAGAAATCGCCAAGCAATTAAGCGAAAAGGGGAATAAAGTAATCATCACCGGCCGCAGCGACGCAAGGCTTAAAGAAGCCGCCGAAAAACTGAATGGCGTAGACACTTTCGCCTTCGATATCACCAATGCCGAAGATACTGCCAGGCTGGTTGCCTACCTTGCTGCCAATCACCCTACCCTGGATGTGGTCGTAAACAACGCAGGGCAAGCCTTTTACTATAACCTGGCTACAGAGGCCGACAGCTACGAAAAAGCCAGTGCCGAAATACTGACCAACTACACCGCCATATTGCGTCTTACCGATAAACTGCTGCCTACCTTATCGGCACAGCCAGAGGCGGCCATTGTAAACGTCAGCTCCATTTTGGGCCTTGCGCCGCATTACGTTATCCCAACCTATTCGGCCAGCAAGGCGGCTTTGCATGCCTATACCCAATCGTTAAGGTATGCGTTGCAGAAGGCCGGGAGCACCGTAAAAGTATTCGAGTTGATGCCTCCGCTGGTAAACACCGATTTCTCCAAAGAAATAGGTGGCGAAAACGGCATACCGGCATCGCAAGTGGCGGCCGAACTGCTTGAAGGCCTGGAGAACGATATTTTTGAGATACACGTTGGCGGCACCGCCGATTTTTACAAGGGCTTCTTCTCTAATTCTGCAGCAGCGTTTGAAACATTAAACACTCGCGGCGAATAATCTTGCGGCATGGGAGGACGTGGGCGGAAGTAGTACTGGCTTAGCACCAGATAATTAATGCAAAAGGGCGGACAGCTAAACGCCGTCCGCCCTTTCATGAATAGCGTAGTCGTCTACTTATTCGCCAACTCCGCAGGCACCGGCTTCATCAATAAATATTGATAGATAAACCTGTTCGTCTCCATAGTTTGATGGGCAGCCTTCTGCGGATCGCGGAAGCCGTGGCGCTGGCCCGGGTACAGCATAAACTCGAAATGCTTGCCCTCATCCTGCAGTTTGCTTATTAGCTGTATGCTGTTTTGGGCGTGCACGTTATCGTCCATAGTGCCATGCACGATGCGTAAAACGCCTTTTAGTTTATCGGTATAGGTTAAAACCGAGCTGTGTTTGTAGCCTTCGGGATTGTTTTTGGGCGTGCCCATGTAACGCTCGGTGTAATGGCTGTCGTAAAGGCTCCAATCCATTACGCCGAAGTTGGCAATGCCGTGGGTAAAGTAATCTGCACCGTAGGTTAATGCATAAGCGGTAATATAACCGCCGTAGCTGCCGCCTGTGATGCACATTTTGGTTGGATCCACATAGCTAAGGGTGCGCAGGTATTTCACCATCTCTATATAGTCGGCCATTTCCCATTTGCCCAGGTCTTTATACATATAATTCTGGCCAACTTTGCCAAAATGGCCCGATGCGCGGTGGTCCATAGCCACCTGTATCATACCCTCTTTGGCCCACCATTGCGCCATGCCGCTAAAACGCCAGGTATCCATGACGGTTCCGGCGTTCGGACCACCGTAGATGCTGATCATCACCGGGTACTTTTTATTAGGGTCGTAATTAAGGGGCAGCATAATAGTCATCGGCAAATCGAAGCCATCGGCCGTTTTCACGCGGATAAGCCTGGTGGTGGCCAGTTCGTAATCGCCATATTCGGGGCCTTTACTATCGCCGATTTCTTTGATCAATTTGCCTTTAGCATCGAACACGGCCGTTTTTGCCGGGGTTGCCACGTTAGAGTAGGTATCGGTAAAATAACTCCCCTGCGGCGACATGGAAACCGAGTGGTTAAACTCCCCTGCCGTTAGGCGGGTGAAACCCTTGCCGTTGAAGCCGGTTTTATACAGATCTACCCGCGCGCTGTTCTCCTTACGGGCTGTAAAATAAACCTGCTTGTTTTTTTCATCAATGTACTGGATGCCGGTAACCGTGTAGTCGCCGGTGGTTATTTGCGATTTTAGTTTACCATCCATACCGTACCAGTAAATATGCATCCAGCCGCTCTTATCGCTCATCACAATGAAGCCCTGGTTGTTCTTCAAAAAGTTGACATCCTTAAACCAGCTGATCCAGGTTTTCTGCTTCTCGTCGTAAATTTCTTTTTTGGCGCCGGTTGCCGGGGTAACGGCGTATAATTTCAGGTCGTTCTGGTCGCGGTTCATCCACTGCATCCAAAGTTCGGTACCATCGGGCGACCAGATAGGCGTGCCCAGGTACGTATCGTCGTTCTCGTTGAAATCGGCCCAAGTTATTTTATTATTCGGCACATTATAAAAGGCCAGTTTTACTTTAGGGTTCGGGTCGCCCGGCTCTGGGTAGCGGGTCAGTTCTGTAAAGCCATGCTGCCCTTCTGAATTGTATAGCGGGAACATGGGTACCTGCGTATCGTCGAAGTGCATCCAGGCCAAAGTCTTGCTATCGGGCGACCACCAGAACGCTTTGTAGCGTGATGAGCGGCCCAATATCTCCTCGTAATACACCCATGATGCATAACCGTTGTAGATAACATCGGTACCATCGTTCGTAATCCTTTCCGATTTGCCGCTGGCGACATCCAGGATGTACAGGTTACCCGCAAAGGTATAAGCTACCTTGCTGTTATCGGGCGATAGGGTGGGGTTTTGCTCTTCGTCGCTGGTTTTAGTGAGGCGGCTTTCGGTGCCGTCTACCTGTTTCAGGTAAATATCTTTATCGTGTACGCTCACTGTCATGTTGGTGACCGGCGGGGTATAAGGCGTTTCGGTACCGGTAAGAACATCGACGGATACGCTGCCACCACCATTGCCACCACGACCACGGCCTGCGCCTTTTATGTAATGGCTATCGTCGGCCCAGCCGGTGATGTTTGGCAGCGCTGTGATAGTTTTATTGGGCTCGTTCTTGAGCATTTGCCCGGTAGTAAGCTGCTTTTTTTGCGCTTGCGCGGATAATGCCGATACGGCCAGCGCAACCAACAGCGCCCGGCGGAGGTGGAGAGATACAGTCATAAGATCAGTAAAAAGTTTAACCGCTAATTTTGTAAAATTCAAGCAGATTGTGGGCCTTGTAAGCGGAATTTTACAAGCGGGGTGGGGGGTATGGCTTAAATGCAAAAAACACCGAGAGAATTGCTCCTTGTGCTTTTTGTTTTCTATTATAGTGATGGGTTTGAAACCATCGCTATATATTAAAAGGGAAATTATATCATGCCGTCATGCCGAATTTATTTCGGTACCCCATCATAAAAGCAGCCAAATGCTAAGTCGCCATGCAAGCTGCCTACTCCATAGGAGTCCTGTAGACAGGATGACGTTTGTATTGTGTTTCAAATACTCGAGGGTTCAAACCCATCGCTACATGGCCATCCTATTTTAGCATCGGGCAACGCAACTTATCCTTTCGCTTTCGCGGCAATCTCCGTCAACGCCTTTACGAATTTATCCAAATCGGCAATGGTGGTGTACACGTGCGGGGTTACGCGCACGCAGCTGAGATTTTGCCAAACAATGCCTACCACATGTATTTTATAGGTGTTCCATAGAGCGCTGTCGAGTTCGGCGGGTGTCATGCCATCTATGCTTACGCCGCAGATGGCGCAGGAATATTGCGCCTTTAAGGAGGTATGGATTTTGACTTTTGGGATGAGCTGAGCCTTTTCGGCCCAGTAGTTCTTGAGGTAACGGATGCGGTCTTCCTTACGCTTGGGGCCAATGGCCTGGTGGAAGTTGATGGCTTCGCCGATGGCCTGCTCAATGGCGAAGCTACGCGTACCCAGCTGCTCGAATTTGCGTATATCCGCGCTCTGCGGTTTATCGGCGCATGTGAGGGGCCAGGTTTTCTCGATATGGTCTTTACGTATCCACATCATGCCGCTGCCGATGGGTGCCGAAAGGAACTTGTGCAGGCTTGTGCCGAAGTAATCGCAATGTAAATCGGGTATCTTAAAATCGATAAGGCCGAAAGAATGCGCTCCATCTACCACCACTTCTATCCCTTTGGCATGCGCCATATCGCATATTTTGCGTACCGGCATCAGCTGGCCCACCCAGTTTACCATATGGGTTACATGTATCAGTTTGGTTTTCGGGGTGATGGCATCGGCATAGGCTTTTACGATTTGCTCGTCGTTTTCGATAGGGAAATTAAAGCTGAGCCGATTGTAAACGATGCCCTCGCGCAGGGCACGCTGCTCGTAAGCATGCATCATATTGGGGTAATCGAATATCGAACCGATTATCTCGTCGCCACGGTTGAGGGTGATGCCGTAGATGATGGTATTGAGCGCCTCGGTAGCGTTGCGATTGATGGCAATTTCATCAGGCAGGCAACCGGCAAGCGCGGCCAGTTTCTCGCGCAGTGGCTCGCGGCCCGCATCCAATATGCGCCACATGAAGTATGATGGGCCCTCGTTGCAAAGCGCGTTGTACCTATCCAGTGCGCGTTGCACCACTGTGGGGGCAGGTGATACACCGCCATTATTCAGGTTGATGATGCTGGGGTTTACCGTGTAGGCTTGTTGTATGGTTGCCCAGTAATCCTCATCCGCAGCCACCTGTTCAGGCGTTAAATGTGACACCCTTGCCGATGCTCTTTCGAAACTTTCGGCATGGGCGTGGTTGAACATACTGGCGGCACCGAAGGCACCGGCCAGTGCTGTGGCTTGCTTGAGGAAAATGCGGCGATTGTTGTGGCTCATGATGAGGTGAATTTAAGCAATTGGGGGAGGAATTGCAAGGAGGGAACATGTAGTTTCAATTCACCATAAGTCCTTTGGCAATCACCATCCTCTTGTATAGAAATCCACCTTTTCTATACATATCATCTACAACATGTATAGGAAATCCACCTTTTCTATACATATTATCTACAACATGTATAGGAAATCCACCTTTTCTATACATATTATCTACAACATGTATAGGAAATCCCCTTTTTCTATACATATCATCTACAACATGTATAGGAAATCCCCTTTTTCTATACATATCATCTACAACATGTATAGGAAATCCAACTTTTCCATAGGGGTTTAAATAGAATTAAAACCTGGATTTATTGTTTGTATAGGGGGGGCTTGTTGCCTTATTTCCGGGTCATTTTTAAATAACTTAAATAAAGGAACATTTATATAAAAATTACTTCTTCCTATTTTTTCCTTAGTTAAGAACCCTTTTGCAACTAACGAATTAACATATTTAGTTGCTGTTAGCCGTGATACTATAAGTTCACTCATGACAAAGTCAATTTTGGTATAAGGATGCCTGAATATGTTATTTAACAAATCCTGGCTGTACATTTTGGGAAGTTCTTTCCGGATTCGTATTTTATAATCTTGCATCAAGGCGCGCATTTCGCCTATTAAAACGATAGTTTCCTTTGCGGTTTGCTCTACACCATTTAACATATAAATTATCCACTCTTCCCAATCGCCATCATCTCTAACCTTTTGCAGTAGTCTATAATAATCGCCTTTATTACTGATTATATACCTACTTAAATATAGTATTGGTAAATCAAGCAAATCTTGAATAACCAGATACAAAATATTTAAAATACGTCCGGTTCGCCCGTTACCGTCATAAAACGGGTGGATGCTTTCGAATTGGTGATGAATTACAGCCATTTTGATAAGCGGATCTAAATCACTTACAATAGCATCGTTCATAAACTTTACCATATTGTCTATCAATTCGACAATGACATCGTAAGATTGCGGCGGTTTATAGACACTTTCACCGGTAGATTGATTAACCAATTCTGTCCCGGGTAATTTCCGGAAACCGGCATCGTTTTGTTCTAGGATTTCTTGAATTTCTACAATGTAACTGGTTGTTAGAATTTTTTTTCTTCTGACCAAATCAAAGCCGTGTTTTAATGCTTCTGCATAATTATTCACCTCCTTTGCTGAAGCGGTTGTTATAAGTTCCTCAAAAAGTTGTGCTTTATAAAGTTCATCATGGGTAGTGATTATATTCTCAATGGCCGAACTATCTTTGGCTTCTTGCAAGGCCAAAGTATTAATCAAAATACTTTCATTGGGTATAGTCGCAGCAATGCCCTTTAATTCGGCTAATCTTCTGTGGGCAGAAGGAAGCTTTTTTAAAATTGCTTTTGTTTCTAAATCTTGCTTAGGCGGCAGTAAAGGGATGTCGTAGTGCATTTAAAGGTCATTCTTACTGAAAGTTATAAATATAGCAGTAATTAAATACGCAGAGCATTACAATCTAATTCCTACAACAACACCCCACCCAGATCAGCAGGCGAGTAATTGATGGATTTCAGCGTTTTGTTATCCTGCGCGCGGTACACTAAAAACAGGCCGTCCTCTTCTTTGTGGTAGGCTTCGCTACCGTCTTTGGCTTTGTAGTGGGCGATGGTCTGCTCGGCTTCTTCTACGGTTTTGCAGGCCTTGCTCATGTTAGAGCGGTGCACTTCATCAAACAGCGATTTGAATTTCTCGCCCAGGCCAAACTCCAGTATGGCACCAGCCAACACGTATTGTATATCGGCAAGGGCATCGGCTATTTCTACCAGGTTGTTATCGGCAATGGCTTCCTGTAGTTCTTTTACTTCCTCGGCCAGCAGCGAAACGCGCAAAGCGCAGCGTTCTTTTGAGGGTATAGCAGGGCTGCTTACTACGGGATGCTTAAATGTTTTATGGAATTCTGCAACCTGGTTGAGGGCGTTGGGTTCTTGCATGGCGGGATGTTTTTATTTTTCGGCGGCAAGATATTAATTATTTTTATGGGGATAAAAAATCGCAATCACAATGCTTCATAATTTTAATTCCGCTATCTTGTATCGATATGAAAACCTCTCTCCTTATCTTCTTTTGTTTACTATGTTCGCTCGGTAGAAGCAATTGTTACGGGCAAAACGGAAAAAAATCAGCCCCTAAAATTTATCCTGAAACACAACTAGGACTCAATCATTTCAAGCGATTGACAACGCCTCAAGGCAAAATCATCGATTATGCGTTTGTTAAGAATTCAAGGGTATATTTTTTGCAATGGGGTACTAAAACCTATCTCCGTACGCACCCAGACACGTTGACACTTGATGACGCACCCGTACGAAACCCTCTTTACATCGCTGAAGGCAAAGATTATATCTTGATGCGTTACGGTTGCGGTTCGCCTTGTTGGGTTGGGTTATTCTTGCCTATGGATAAAAACAAAGAACCAAGAGAAATTCATGAATATCAGGCTTATGATTTAGTCCATAATCTTGTGGCCTATTTTAATTACGATTCACCGTCTGCGGAGATAGTTGTGGAAAACTTAAAAACAGGAAAGAAACAAAGAATAGCGGTCAAAAGTCCCTGTACCAGCGCTTTTCCCGGATACTGCGGCAGCATGTACATTAAACATAAGGTTTTGTACTACGATTGGTCGCCCACAGCGGGCGATAAGCCTGATAACGTTAGCCGAAAAATTAAAATACTGATATAACCCCTAAATCGTCCTAATCACCCTGCACGGGTTCCCCGCCGCAAATACCCCTGCCGGTATATCTTTGGTGACTACACTGCCCGCACCGATGGTGGTATTGCTGCCGATGGTTACGCCGGGGCATATGATTGCGCCGCCACCCAGCCAAACATTATTGCCTATGGTAATGGGTGCCGCAAGCTCCGGGCCTTTGATGCGCTCTTCGGCCGCGAGCGGGTGGTACGCGGTATATATCTGTACGTAGGGGCCGCACATAACATTGTCGCCTATGGTTACCAGGGCACAATCCAGTATAACACAGTTGAAATTCATGAAGAAGTTTTCGCCGGCGATGATGTGCGCGCCGTAATCGCAAAAGAAGGGGGGCTGTATATCGATGGTACTGCATTTGCCCAAAAGCTGTTTGAGCACTGCGTTTTTCTTCTCCAGCGGCTCGGCCATCATTTGGTTGTACTGGCTAAGCAGCACGCGGGCGTTATCGCGCATATCGGCAAGTTCTTTATCGCCGGCAACGTATAATTCGCCATTTAGCATTTTCTGAAGTTCGGTTTTCATTTTGGTAATTGAGTCATTAGGTCATTGAGTCATTCGCAAGGTAGGGAATTTGGCAGAAAAGGGCGTGTGTTTTTGCTCGCGAATCGGTGCGAATCTACCTAAACAAAAAAGCGGCACACCCTTAATCCGGATGTGCCGCCTTCCTTTTAATCGATAAGTGTTACGATGCCAGGTAAAGCGTAATGGCTTTCAACGCTTCTTCTTTGTTTCTTGCGGCGGTCCATTTTTCTTTTACAGATTGATCGCCCAACTCGAATAACCTTTCGAACAGCAGCTTGCCATCTTTTTTGCCGCTCAGTTTAATGGTGGTGTTTTTGGCGAAAACATCGTCCCACACGGCGCGCACATCAGTCCAGTAGCTTTGTTGGCTGGCCCACCAGGTTTTGGCGAAGGCAAATTTGCCTTCATCAACACGGGTAAACTCTTCGTAACCTTTTTCCTCTGCGAGCAGTTTATCGCCATCAGCGCCGCGGATTACTTTTTTATTGTCCTGCTCGTACATCCAGCCTTGCGGGGTAATGTATATGCGGTTGCCGCGGTGCAGCACATTATAGTCGTTGCGTTTGGTAAACTCGCGGCGGGGCAGGGGCGAGTCGGTTTCGCTTTGCCACTGGTGGCGGCCATCTACATGTACCCAGGTGCCAATGCTTTCGTAACGCGGACTATCATCTACCTGCAAAACCTTTTGTACCCAGCGGCCTTTGGTATCGGCAGATGCGAGGCTTGTTTTTTTCCAGGTGTTGTCTTTATCGTAGGCCAGAATGGTAGGCTGCTCGTAAACCCAATCTTCGCGCCAGTGTTTGATAACGGTGCTGTCGCCAACAACCAATAAATGCTGTATCACTATTTTCTTAGGCGAATCTTCTACTATAACGGCCCACTCATATCCCCAGGAATGGTAACGCGGATGGAACTTGTAGGCGGTATCGGGCGCGAAGGTTTCGGCGTAATTGAACGTAACTTTATAAAAGCCGACCAGGGATTTGATGGCTTGCCTGTCTTGCTCAAGTTTCGATTGCGAAAAAGCGCTTATTGCAACGGTGCAGATTAGGAGGATTAGGATGAGTTTTTTCATTTCTTATTTAGATTTAATCTAATTACAAAGAAAGAAGAATATTTAATCATTCGCAAAAAAAACCGGGAAAATAAAATCGCTGATTGGGTGTTTGTAATCAATAAGTTAAACCGTATTTTTGAGCCATGGTAAAAAGGCAAGGGGCATTGTTATTGGCGTTGCTGTACGTAGTTACAGTGGCCGGCTTTGCTTTGAACCTGCATTACTGTGGCAATTATGTTGCCGATGTACAGATAAACGCCCCGGCAAAAACCTGCGGCCAGCCGATGGCCAAAGGCAAAATGAATTGCTGCAAGGATAGCAAGCTGGACGTGAAGGTGAAAGACGACCACCAGAAAGAATCCACTTCATTTTTCTCAAGGTTGTTTGTTTTCGATTTGCCGAAGTTTGCCTGGGCAGATTTCCTTTTTTTCGCGCAGCCCGCAGCATCAGAAAGCGTTTCTGACCGTGGGCCCCCGGGCCTCTCTGGCGGCGGGATCGCTGTTTTCATCAAGAATTGCGTTTTCAGAATTTGATAGATTGATTAATCACCGCATTAATTAATCATCCATAAAAATTCAATTCGTAAAATCATGAAAACCCTTAAAATATATATCCTACTATTGGTGGCAACCGTTTCTGTTGCCAAAGCACAATTCACCAAAGCCGAACTGCAGGTTAGCGGCCTTACCTGCTCGCTGTGCGCAAATTCTACCGAGAAAGCGATAAAAGCACTACCTTTCGTAAGTGAAATAAAACCCGACCTTATCCGCAATATATTCAATATAACCTTTAAGCCAGGCGTGCCGGTAGATTTTGAGCAGATTGCAAAAAAAATAAAAGGAGCAGGCTTTTTTGTAAATTATTTTAAAGCCACCTACAACTTTGCCAACACCCCCGTTGCCGAAAGCGCCTTTACGTACGGCGGCGATACCTACAGGATAGTGAACGCCGACAAACCCCTAACCGGCGAAGTGCTGCTAACCGTTGTGGATAAAGGCTTCGCGCCGAACTCGGTATCTAAAAAGTACCTGGGCAAAACGGTGGATACCCCTGCAGCATCGGGCAAAACTTATCACGTTACTATTTAAGCAGCTTCTTAAAATCCTTATTTTATGAAAGCTATTTTATTGGCCTGCTGCCTTATAGCAGCTGCGTGCACCGCTTTTGGGCAGGAGCTATATGTCAACACCGAACCGGCCAGCAATATGGCCGCGCATTCTCTCGGTATCCGCTTAGAGAACCAGGGCTTTACCTCGCCACAATTTAAAAACCGCACAACGCTGGAGATGATGTATGGCGCAACCGGCAAGCTGATGGTACACGCCTCGGCCTACATGTCAGATTTTTACCGGCAGAGCCAGCATCTGGAGGGTGGCAGTGTTTACGCTAAGTATCGTTTCTTATCGGTAGATACGGTGCAATCGCACTTCCGCGGGGCGGTGTTTGGCAAGGCGGCCATCAGCAATAATCCTTTTAACACGCAGGAGATTGCTTTAGAGGGCGATAATAGCGGTCTGCAGGCTGGGCTTATCTTCACCAAGCTTATCCATAAGCTGGCCTTATCCGGCTCGGCAAGTTACTTACGGGCCTTTGATAATAGCGGTAGCGCACCATCAATAGGCGGAGCCAAGAATGCCCTGGCGTACACGCTATCTGCCGGCTATTTATTGCTTCCTAAAAATTACCACAGTTACAAGCAGGTTAATGTAAACGTTTATGCCGAACTGCTTGGCAAAAGTAACCCCGGCTATGCGCAAAACTACCTGGATGTGGCGCCAGCCCTGCAGTTTATCTTCAACAGCGTTTGCCGGTTGGATTTTTCGTATCGGGCACCGCTGTTCAACAATATGGACCGCTTCAGCAAAAACATGTATTTGGTACGGTTCGAGTACAACTTCTTTAATTTATAAACAGGTGGCGCGGCAATCCGCGCCGCCTTAAATGAAAAACCCCTCATGAAAAAATATATTTTAATGGTAGCCTTATCGGCCACCACGGCAGCAGTACAGGCGCAGGATATGAGCCATATGCAGCACGTGAAAAAAGACACCACGGCAAAAAAGCCCATGCAGCACGACCATGCCGCCATGATGCGCGGCATGCAAAATGATACTACCCATAAAATGGGCATGATGAGCAGCCAGTTCTCGCTGGATTTGCCCATGAATCGCGATGGCTCCGGTACATCGTGGCTGCCCGACGAAACGCCTATGTATATGTACATGATACACGGCAAAAAATGGATGCACATGATACACGGCAGCATTTTTTTGCGCTATAACAAACAGGATTTGTTTAATAAAGGGAGCCGCGGGGGAAGCCAGGTCGATGCACCCAACTGGCTAATGTATATGGCCCAGCGCAAGGTGGGCAAAAACGGCCTGTTCGCCATCAATACCATGTTTTCATTCGATCCCTTTACCGTTGGCTCGGGCGGGTACCCGCTGCTTTACCAAACCGGCGAATCGTACAAAGGCAATAAACTGGTAGACCGCCAGCACCCGCACGATTTATTTGCCGAGCTAAGTATTGCCTACACCCAACGCATCGCCAAAAACACAGACATATCCCTATCGGTTGGTTACCCGGGCGAGCCCGCCTTAGGGCCGCCGGTTTTTATGCACCGTCTATCAGCTATGAACAATCCCGACGCGCCGCTTAGCCACCACTATGCCGATGCCACGCATATCGATTTTGGTACAGCAACACTGGGTTTCAGGTATAAAAACGTAAAGTTGGAAGGTTCGGCATTTACCGGCCGCGAGCCTGATGAGCACCGCTACGGCTTCGATAAGGCGCGGTTCGATTCTTATTCGGTACGCCTATCCGTAAATCCATCAAAAGAATGGGCCTTGCAGGTATCCAACGGATGGCTGCACAGCCCGGAGGAAGCCGAGCCTTTGGATAATGTGAACCGTTTCACAGCATCGGCCATCCATACCAAAATGCTGGGTGATGATAGTTTTGTGGCCACTACATTGGTTTTCGGGCAAAACCATCACAACAGCAGCGGCGCTAACGAGCCGGCTGTACTGGTAGAAAACAGTTATCAGTTCCGCAAAAACGCTATTTACGGCCGGTATGAGTATGTGCAGAAAGATGCCGGCGAATTAGACTTGGAAGCGCTTTACCCCACCGACCCGCGTTTCAACATCAACGCCTTTACGCTGGGCTATAACCGCATAGTGGCCAACTTTAAACAAACCAATCTAACAGCAGGATTACAGGCAACGGCAAATTTTTCGCCGGCTGCATTGAAGCCTTTGTATGGCAGCACGCCAATTGGATTCCAGGTGTATTTGCGTGTTACACCAGCGCTGATGAAAATGGGCGGCAAGCACAAGATGGATAAAATGATGGATATGAATATGTAGGCTATAATTAAAGCCTGGTTAAGAAAATAGCGATGGGTTTTAAACCATCGCTATTTATCTGAACTCGAATTTTTCGCGGGTGTTTGTTTTTAGGCGCTCAAGAGGGCTGCGCCGTTTTAAGGGATTTAAGTAATGGACAGAATGAAATTAATCAGTATCCGTAAATTCTGCTCATTCGGTAAATTCCATAAAATTCGAGTTCAGACATTTTATTGATTCACCCCAAAAGCTTCCCAACCCGCGGCGGTAGCGCGGGTACAGGTCATGGCCTGCGTGCCGTTTTCGCTGGAGATGAATTTGCCGTTGTTGCCTCTAAAGGTAACCTTGCCATCGCTGGTGGGCACCCAATCGAATTTTTCCCAATCGCCAATGGTGGCGCGGTTACAGGTAATAGCCTGCGTACCGTTTTCAGATGATACGTATTTGTTTTGGCTGCGCAGGGCAACTTTGCCGCCACCTGCATCAACCACGGTAAATTGCTCCCACGCCGATGCGGTAGGGCGGTTGCAGTTCATGGCTGCCGTGCCGTTCTCGCCGCTTACGTATTGGTTGTTGAAGCCTTTTAACGTTACCGTTTGCCCTATAGGCGCGGTAGTACCAGTGCCGCCGCTGATGCTATAAACCCTTACGTAATCTACCAGCATATTGGCAGGCAGTGCGCCATTGTTGATGGTATTGCCGGGCAAATCGCCGCCTACGGCAAGGTTCAGTATCAGGTAAAACGGAAGCTGGAACTCCTCGGTGCTGTTGATGTTGTTCTGGATATTGCCGGTGTGGAACAATGTACCATCTACATACCATTTAATGCTGTTGGCATCCCACTCTACAGCGTACAGGTGGTAATTGGTAACAGTTACCGGCGTGTTGCCGCCATAATATACGTGCCCGTTATTGTTCCAGTGCATGGTGCCAAGGGTAACATTGCTGGTATTGGTTTGCTCCATAATATCAATTTCGCCGCATTGTGGCCAGCCTACCGTACCAATATTGGTTCCCAGCATCCAAAATGCAGGCCAGCTGCCCTGGAAAGCAGGGAGCTTAATGCTCGCCTCGATACGGCCGTACTTCACCGAGAATTTGCCCGAAGTGGTGAGCTTGCCAGATGTGTACGGCTGCCCGCCCATGCTTTGGTTTTTCGCGGTGATAACGAGGTTGCCACCCGATACGGCCACGTTCCCGGTGGAATAATATTCCTTCTCATTATTTACGTTGGGGTTGCCCACATCTATGCCCCACTTGCTGCCATCTACACTGGTTCCGTTGAACTCATCCGACCAAACCAGCGTTAAGGCCCTTGGTGTTGCGGTCGCAGCGGTGCTGGTGGTTTTATCATCTACCGGAGATTTTACGTCTTTTTTACAGGAAACTGCGATGATACTTAACGCAAGCACCAGGCCTGCGCCTTTCATAAAGTTTAATAATTGCTTTTTCATAAATTTTGGTATTTGTAGGTAATTGATTTTATGGTGTAATAGCGGTTGTCCTATTCCCTCCTTAGGGAGGGGTGCGGCTGACCGTGTGCAAAGGCAGGGAGGGGTTAGCCATTAAACCGGCTATTGCATGGTTGGTTAACCCCTACCTCCTCCTTCCCCAAGGAAGGAATCGCACATTCCCCGCGCTTTTTTTGCCCATAGCGATGGGTAATTGTCTGAACTCGAATTTTTCGTGAATATTAATTTTTAATGATACTCAAGAGGGCTTCGCTGTTCAACGAATTTTAGGAATGAGCAGAATTTTGTTTGCTGTATTCTTTAATTCTGCTTATTCGGTAAATTCCATTAAAATTCGAGTTCAGACATTTTATTGGTTCACCCCAAAGGCTTCCCAGCCCGATGCGGTTGCGCGGGTACAAGTCATGGCTTGCGTGCCGTTTTCGCTGGAGATGAATTTACCGTTGTTGCCCCTGATGGTTACTTTGCCATCGGTAGTGGGCACCCAATCGAATTTCTCCCAGTCGCCCACAGTGGCGCGATTACAGGTGATGGCCTGTGTGCCGTTTTCGCTGCTTACATATTTACCCTGGCTTTGCAAGGCTATTTTGCCGGCGCCCGCGTCAACTACGGTAAACTGTTCCCAGCCGCCTGCAGTAGCGCGGTTGCAGTTCATAGCCGTAGTACCGTTCTCGCCGCTTACGTATTGATTATTGAAGCCCTTGAGGGTAATGGTTTGCCCGATAGGCGCGCCTGTACCCGTGCCGCCGCCCGGTGTCCCGCTCCATTTAAAGGTAACTACCGCACCTGCTGCCAGGCTATAGGTGAATGATTCCGTTCCCCATTTTACCTTGAAGCTGGTTGTGCTGCTGCCGCTGTTTGATGCGATGAGCACTTTGGTACCGTCGCTGTTTTTGAAGGCTACATTCTGGATGCTGCCGGCAATGTTAGATGCTATGCGCACTGCGCCGGGGCGCACCAATTTAGAGGCGTGGGCAATAATGTAATAACCAACATTGCGTGTAATAGAAGTGCCGCTAACGGTGATACCGCCCAGGCAAGTACTGCAGCCACCATTGGTATGCGGGTTGTTGTTAGGGTCGGCGGCAAGGTTCCACTCCAGCACGTTGCGGCTCCAGTTGCGGGTTGCACCTATGATGAGGGTGTTGATGTGCCAGCCCAGGTCGCCACCAAAATTGCTTGGTGCACCTACCCATTGCTCGGTAAAGTAAACGTTTTTGGTAGGATAGGCATTGTGCACGCCGGTAAGCGCGCTGATGTCGCCTGCATAAAGGTGGAAGGCTGAGCCGTCTACATAACTGCCTGCCTGGCCCACTACGGTTGTGGCATAACTGGGTACATCGGCATTATGATCGTAAGCGATGATTTTGGTATTGAAGCCGGCCGCTCTAATTTGCGGACCGAGGTTATTGTTGATGAACGTAACCTGCTCGTTGGCCTGCATTACCATGCTGGGGTTATTATAGGGGTTCAGCGGCTCGTTTTGCGGGGTGATGGCATCAATGGTAATACCCTGCGCCTTCATGGCCTGCAGGTATTTTACGAAATAACGGGCATAGGCATCATAGTAGGCGGTATTGAGGCTGCCGCCGGTGTAGCCATTATTGCCCGTAGTGTTCACCTTCATCCAGGTAGGGGCCGTCCATGGGGTGGCGATGATTTTGATGGATGGATTGATGGCGATAATCTTCTTGAGGATGGGCAGGAAATCGGTATTCTCCTGCGCCAGGCTAAAGTTGTTCATGTTTACGTCTCCGGCGGTTTGGTTATACGTAAAATCCGAAGAGCTTAAATCCGATGCGCCGATACTGATGCGCAGGTAGCTAATGCCGATTTGCCCTGCACCGGTGCCGAACAGTTCGTTAAGCACGTTGGCCTGGTTGCCGCCTAAGCCGTTAAGCAGGCTAGCGCTGCCGCCTGTTAGCGTAAACCCAAAGCCATCTATGCCCTGGTAGGTGGTGCCTTCGTCAACCGTGATGGTGTTTGGGTTGGTACCGGCGTCTGCCGCAAAACTTACGCTACCCTGCGCCAGTTTACTGCTTTGATCGGCGGTGGTGAGGAAGGTGGTTACTGCGCTGGTGGCATTGCGGGCCTCGGTAGTAGAGGTTTTCTGCCCGTCGATAGTTTGGGTACGGGCATCTTTTTTACAAGCGTTTACCAACAGGGCAAAGGTGATAAGCACCGTAGCCAGCAGCTTGATTTTGTAATTGATCTTCATAGTTTTTGGTATTTGATTTTGGTTGTTAATTGGTTTCTGTACAGGTAAATAATTGCGCCGTTGACGCCTGCAAGCCGTTAACTTCCATGTAAACCAAAAGGCACGCTAAAACCAGTCGGCAATAGGCGCTTATAGGTGTTATCAGGAAATCAGGCAGACGCAGATATAATCGGTTAAGGCAAATTTAAAGTAATTTTTGCGTTACAAACAAATGTATTTGTTTATAAAATACTGATAATTAGATAATTATGTGGCGTTTGATACGCTTGCCTCACAGGCTTAAAACCGGCAAAACCTGCTTTAAACGTGTTAAAGCAGGTTTTACAAGAAATAAAAAATAGTTGCGATACGCTTGCCTCACAACTTACTTTTTAAGCAATATAGCTATGGGGAATAAGCGGATTAGTTTTAGAGAGTAGAGGCCGGAGATTGGAGGTTAGGAAGTACTCCTAAACAAATCGTCATTGCACGAAGCAATCTCTACGCAGGACAAGCGGACATGCAATTCGCTCTGCTTAGCGGGAGATTGCTTCGTGCCTCAATGACGTGGTGGTGAAGACGATTGGTTTACCACCTATCCCAAAACGCAGGCGGCTCTATGCCTAAGGCGCGCAGATAAACGGTGCCTTGTGCGCGGTGGTGTATCTCGTTATCGATAAAATAAAGGATGCTGTTGATGATAGTGTTCTCGTACTGGCCGAAAGCTTTCTCTACATCATTAAAATGCTCCGCCGGTATTTGTGGCCAAAGCGTATCAAGTTGAATAGTTACCTCATCCCAGGCGGCCAATAGTTCGGCCTTTGATTTGATGTCGGCTTCGGGGTTAAAGTGGTCCATTTCGGGCGTGGTAGACCAGTTGCCGGTAACGATGCCATTTATACCGCCGCTGGTAAGGCCAATAATTTCTTTTGCCAGGCCGGCATAAGTGCGCATTCCGCCTATCGAGAATCCAAAAAGTTCATTCTCCGGGAAGGCAGCCAATACCTTACGGCTGAGTTTACGATGTCCCTGCCAATGGTTTAAAAGCGCACCTGCGGTTATTACGGCTACATCGGTGTTGGTAGTTTCCATTACTTGATTTTCCATGATTGCTTGTTGTTTTTATTTGTTGATACAAAGATGGGATGGGGTAATGACAGCAGTATGTCAGCAGGAGAACCGGGATTAAGCGGATTTTTAGGATTAAACAGATGTGCAGGATTTTTTTATTTATTCTTATTCTTAAAATCCGAGAAATCGTATAAATCCGTTTAATCCCGGTTCAGACCTCTACTCCTCCGATGTATCAATCACCAATTTACTCCAACCCTTACTCCCTGCATTCTTGATTTCTTTTTTGCGCGCTTCCATGGCTTTTTTAATACGGCTGCTGTAGGCCCAGCAGGTGCTCTGGCGGATGGAGAGTATTTCCGACAGCTTGTGCGACGATATTTTGCCCTTGGTGCTGTACATCAAAAATATCATGTAAAAGGCCTTGTTGATGGGGATGCGTGTGTTCTGTAAAATGGTGTATGCAATTACCGATTCCTCATACCCGCATTTTGAGCAGCGGCGGCTATAGGGTAAATGGCCGTGACCGTAATGCGTATTGCTGCATTTTTTGCAGGCGTAGCCGTGCTCCCATTTCAGGTCGGCCAGGAATTTGAAGCAGGTTTCGCGGTCGGGGTAAATTTTGCTGAACTCCTCAAAATCCACCTCGGCGCTCATCACGCGGTCGTGCGTAACCTTTTCAATATCGTTATGAAGGGTAAGATTGTCTTTCTCCAGCAGCACGTTCATGCGCGATATTTCTTCGGATTGCTGCTGCAATAGCTGGTTTACTGCGGTAAGCTCTTCGTTCTGCAATTCGATGAGCGATGATTTTTCGATGAGTTCGCTGGTACGTTCGGCCACCTGCACCTCCAGGTTACGGTTCAGCATATCCTTCAGTTCCTCATTTTGCTGTAGTTGTTTGATCATGCGCAGCTGGGCCTGGTCTTTCTCTCGCTTCAGCATGCGCACCCTATCGCCAATGGCAAAGGTGATGAATAGCATCTCCATAATAAAACAGAAGCTGAGGCTGTAAAAGTTGAGCGCGGTAACCGGCAGCCACCACAAATTGAGCGCGATGAGCGATTTGATAATGAAGCCCGTAAACAAAAAGCTATAGCCAATAACAAAAAACCGCGCCGGGCGGTAACCTTTGTATAGCACGTAGCAACCCGATATAAACGCTACCGAAAGTGGGATGATCTCGATAATTTTATAGGAGAACCAGGTTTTATCTACCGTGAGGCAAAGCAGAAAAAACGCAGTACGTGCGATAATTACCGCGTTGAGCACCTTATTAAAACGTGGGGCATTCTCTTTAAGGTTTAGCAGGCTCTGGGCAAAAAGCATGGCGAAGGTGCTGGCCAAAAACAAAGCAATGCCATAGGCATAGTGGTTCCATTGCGGGGCGGTTTGCCACAGGTATTGGTAGGCAATGCCATCGGTACACATTTCATACAGGCCTATGCTGAGGTTGTAAACGATATAATACAGGTATTGCCGCTGCCGCATAGCAACAAACATCATGAAATTGTACAGGCCGAAAACCAGTATCATCCCATAAAATATCCCGAAGTAGAAGTACTCGTCTAGCGCATAGCTAATGAACCAGCTTACTGAGCGTAGCACGATGATAACATTGGCCGATTGGTGCGAACGGAGCTTGATATAGTAGTAGTTTTCGCTTTTGACATCATTGCTTATGTTGAGCGTAAAGTTTTTATGCGCGTACAACCGCTGAGTAAACGGGCGGTTGCTGCCCAGCAAAGTTGCGGTGTAAGCGCCACCGGCTACAGGCGAGTAAACGGTGATGCTATCGATAGTTTGATCGAAAAACTCCAGTATCCAGTTGTTTTGGGTGGGGATGCGCTGATCCAGCCGTATGCGGTACCAAAAAGTGGCATCGCCATCCTGTATCTGTGGTGTTGGCAGGGTATTGCTTACGAAGCGGCTGCTGTATTTGGTGCTTACTTCGACAAAACTGAGTTTATTCGTAGTGTCGCGCAGCATCTCCAGATCGCCAAACCTAAACACATGTTGCTTGGCAGTATCTGCAACCGGCACAAGGATTTGGGCAGATGCAGGCAAGGCGACCGCAAACAGCAAAGCAAAAAGGCATACAAACTTCAAGTACAGGTTATACATAAGTATCTGGTAAAATACCCCTTGCGCGCGGGGAGCGCAAGGGTAAGCGTTTATAATCCTATCGCAAGTTAAACGATTTATTGAATTATGCCTATATAAAGAAGTTTTAGGCCTTACTTCACGGGCACTCTCAGCCCTAAGGCTTCTATGTATCCCCGCTGCGGTGCGCAATTGGCAAACTTGCAGTTCTCTAAAAAGGCGTATAGTGCCTGTTTTATCTTGGCCCTATCGGTAGGGGCTGCTTTGCGTATCTCCTCAAAGTTGGCGCGGGGCTTTTCGGTGTAGTCTACTATTTCCTTGTAACCATCGGGTACGTTAAAGCTCATGAAACCGCGTGTGTTATCCAGCTTTTTGTAGGGCCAGTAATGCCAGCCAATGTTGTTCTGCTCGCACACAATGCGGAAATCGCGCACCCACTCGTCGGTGTTTTCGCCGGTTTCGCCCACGTAGATGGGTACGTTATACTTATCGCGGAAGTCGATGTAATCCTGCACCACTTGTTTGGTGGCATCGGTCCAGTATTTGTGAAAGGTGTAAACCAGCTTGCTATCAAACGGCTTGCCGAAGGGCTTGAAATTGCTATCCCACTGCGCGCCGCCCAAAAAGATAAGGTGGTTTTTATCTACCGTGCGCACAGCCGCAGTAATCTGCTTAAAGGTTGGCTCCAGGTGCGGGTTCAGCTCATCCACCTTAAAATAATGGGCAATGGGTTCGTTCAGCAAATCGTACCCTAAAATGATGCTTTCGTTTTTGTAATGGCTGGCAATACGTTTCCAAATGTCGGCAGTTTGCTGGCGACTGGCCGCGCTGGTGAACAGGAAAGGGTAGCCCACGCCGTCATCGATATTATCGCCGGTTTGGCCGCCTGGTGCGCAGTGCATATCCAGCAAAACGTACAGGTTTGCCTGCTTGCACCAGCCAATTACCCTATCCAGCAGTTCGAAGCCGCGGTTGGGGTTATTCATGCCCATGTAGGTTTCTGCAGTGAACAATTTATAATTGAAGGGGATGCGGATGGAGTTTGCGCCCGATGCTTTGATGAATTTGATATCGGCCTGGGTGATGTAGCCATCCTGGAATTTTTTCCAGAAAAGCTTCGTTTCTTCCGGACCAATCAGCTCTTCGAATGCCTGGTTGATGAGCCTTTGCGAATTAACGCTCTTGAACCCGAACATGTAACCCTCGGGTACCAGCCAGTTACCGAGGTTGGTGCCGCGGATAAGAAAGGGCTTGCCATTGGTACCGATGATTTCCTTGCCTTTTGTGGTGATGAATTTAGGCGCTTGCGCATGCAAGGCCCCGATACCCGCGGTGAGAAACGCGAGCAGGATAATTGCTTTTTTCATTTTGTGAGATATGGTGAGATTTAGTTGATTGCTTATTTTTCTATCATCTTATAAAAGTGCACATAATCTACATTCATGGTAGCCGGGAAAACGGTATCATCAACACCTTGTTGCCCACCCCAGCTGCCGCCAACAGCGATATTCATGATCAGGAAAAAGCTTTGATCGTACGGGTACACCGATGAGCCGCTGCCATTGTTAACGTAGGTGTAAATCAGGTCGTTGTCAACATAGCCACGTACAGCGTAGGGTGTCCAATCTACGCGGTACACATGGTATTCTGTGTTGAATGTGGGAACCATTTTAGCGTCGCCTTTTCCGTTTGCACCGTTAAAGGTTTGGTTGTGTACAGTAAAGTGGATGTTCCCCGGGTCGAATCCTACCATTTCCATAATATCGATTTCACCTGAATTGGGCCAGTTACCGTATTTGCTTTCCTGTGGCATCATCCATATAGCGGGCCAGGTGCCTTTGCCGGTCGGCAGTTTGGCCTTAACTTCTATCCGGCCGTATTTGGCAAGCTGCAAGCCTGCAGATACTAACCGGGTGGAGGTATAGTGCATGCCGCCCATATCTTCCTTTTTTGCGGTGATGCTCAGTTTGCCGTCGGCTACTGCTACGTTGTTGCCGGGAGTATAGTACTCCAACTCCGCATTGCCCCATCCGCCGCCGCCGGTTTCGTATTTCCAATTAGCAGTGTTTGGCGCGCCGGCAATATCAAATTCGTCGGCAAAGTAAGGGGTGGTTTCAAACACCCAGCCCTTGTCCTCTATGGCAGGGGTTGTGATAACGGTGGGCGTTTTTGTACCCGGGTCGTTTTTTTTGCCGCAGGCTGAGAGTACCACGGCAATTATGATGCACGCGAGTGCACTAACAGATTTTTTCATGGATTTAGTTGGCGTTTATAAATGGCGTATAAGCAACACAAATGTAATCTATTTATATCGGGATATTTAGCAGCTAATATTTGTGCGGGCGTGTTCAATATCCGTAATTTGCCTACAAACGGCAGATTTGCCATTTATCAAAAGGAGAATAGCATATGCATATCGGTAAGGCATTTAAACAGACGGCAAGGATGCTGTTTTGCGGTATGGCTTTACTGGCAATTGCCCCTGCGGGCCTTTTTGCCCAACAAGTACGTATTGCTATAGCCGCCAACCTGCAGCCTGTAATGAAAGCCCTGCAGCAAGATTTTAAGCAGAAAACAGGCATCGGGATAGAGGCGATCCCAGGCCCATCGGGTGCATTGGCTACACAGATTATGAATGGCGCACCTTTCGACGTATTCCTGTCGGCCGATACTACTTTCCCCAATCAGCTTTTCAAAAGCGGCTTCGCTACCGGTAAGCCAGTGATATATGCACAAGGTGCGCTGATTATCTGCAGCACCCAAAAGCTGGATGTTGCGCAGTGGCAAAAGTTGCTGAAGGGTGCATCGGTAACAAAAATAGCCATAGGCAACCCAGCCATTGCCCCCTACGGCAAAGCCGCCGAAGAGGCCATGAAACACGAGCATATTTATGCCGCCGTACAACCTAAGCTGGTATTGGGCGAGAGCATAGCGCAGGTGAATACATACATTACCACGGGCGTAGTGCAGGCTGGCTTTACCACACTATCGTTGGTGAAGGATCCTGCGAATAAAACAACCTTTTACTACCAGCTTATCAATCAACGGTTTTACAAACCTATTGAGCAAGGCATGGTACTGATAAAAAATGTCGCGCCAAACCCAAATGCCGAAAAGTTTTACCGGTATATTTTAAGCCCGGCAGCAAAAAAAATATTCATTAGCTATGGCTACCAGGTAAAATAACCCCGATAAGTATGGATCTGCAACCCATTTGGCTCAGCCTTGAATTAGCCGGCGTAACCACCCTGCTGTTGCTGGCTATTGGCTTGCCGCTGGCCTGGTGGCTGGCCCAAAAGCAATCGGTTATACGACTGGTGATTGAGGCATTGCTCACCATGCCGCTGGTGCTGCCGCCATCCGTATTGGGTTTTTATTTGTTGCTGGCTTTTAGTCCGCAACATGGGGCGGGCAAATGGCTGCGCGAGATGTTCGATGTGCAATTCGTATTCAGCTTTTCGGGACTGGTGCTGGCATCTGTAATCTATAGCATCCCGTTTATGGTAAGCCCGGTAAAATCGGCCTTTCAGCAGTTGCCTACATCGCTGTCGCAGGCATCATACACGCTGGGCAAAACCCCATGGCAAACTTTTTGGCATGTGCTGTTGCCCAATATCAAGCCCTCGTTGTTTACGGCATTGGTGCTTACTTTTGCGCATACGCTGGGCGAGTTTGGCGTAGTGCTGCTGATTGGCGGCAACATCCCGGGCGTTACGCGGGTAGCCTCTATCGCGGTGTATAACGCGGTAGAGCAGCAGGATTATGCATCGGCCAATAATTACTCATTGGTGCTGTTCGCCATCACTTTCGTGCTGGTTGCCGGCGTTTTCGTGTACAATAAATACCAGGTAAAAAGCCCCCTCGCATGATCCGCATCCACATAGAAAAAAGGCTGAAAGCTTATAACGGCATACAGGTATTGCGGATAGAAAAGATCATTGCGCCCGGCAACATCCTACGCGTTACCGGCCCATCCGGCGCGGGCAAAACCACTTTGCTGAAGATGATTGCCGGTTTGATTACGCCGGATGCAGGCACGATTAACGTTGGCGACACAGTTTGGTACGATTCGGCGATGAAGATCAACGTTACCCCCCAACAAAGGCAGCCGGGCTTCGTTTTCCAGGATTATGCGCTGTTCCCCAACATGACCGTACTACAGCACCTGCAATACGCCACGCAGGATGCTGAGTGGATTGACAAATTATTGGTCATAGGACAGTTGGCAGCATTCGCCCATCACAAGCCCTTGCATCTATCGGGTGGGCAGCAGCAACGGCTGGGCATATTGAGGGCCTTGGCCATCAAACCCCGTTTATTGCTGATGGACGAGCCTTTTAGTGCACTGGATGTGAAAATGAAAACCCGACTGATAGTCGACTTGCAACTGGTTTTCAAAGAATTAAACGCAACGGCCATCATCGTAAGCCACAACCCGCAGGAGTTGGATGGCGTGTGCGACGATGAACTGGTGCTGGGCGGGGAGGAGTAAACTTAACGAGCCAAAAGCTAAAGAACACGATGATTTAATTTAAGTATCCTTTATTCGTATCTAATCGTTTTATTAAACGCCTCAAACTTGGGCAAGTTGATATCATAGGTGCCAGGCGTCGCCATAAAATTGATAACGTAACCTATTCCGTTTTTGTAAACAAAAACTAATTTGCCTTTATATTGAAGCCCGTTCATTACAGGATAAATTATTCGGGCATTTGGGTTGGTTTTATCTGTTTCTGTTTTAGCAGGCGTTTTGGCAAGCTCTATCCGTATAAGATCATCTACCGAACTGATGCTTTTTTGTTTGTATGCCGTTACCGATATGGAGTTTGCAATATCGGTTTTTTCTAATTCGCTGTAAACTGCCGGCAGTTCCCAGTCAGCTATAGTGCTATTGGCACCACTATCTTTCCCAAATTCACCATAAAGCTTCCAGTTATCCGGCACGCTTAATTTAAACTTGAAGGGATTGTTTCTGTACTCTTTTACCTTAACAACTGCGGATGGGGTTTGCGCCAGAAGTTTTCCTACGATTGTCAGCGCGAAAAACATAAGCAATGCGGCTTTTTTCATTTGATAAGATTTAGCATATAAATATAAGTACCCTGGTATTAATAAACTACATCTTACCATCAGTTCTTTCTGATTGTAAATCTCTTCTTTGCGAGCAAATTGAACAAAGTTGGGTTCCGCTATATCGGGTTATTAAAAGCAAAAGAGCACGGTGCCATTGGCGCGTGCTCTTTTACTTTATGTCTTGAAAACCGATTTTAGTTGGTAAAACTCAGCAAATCAATAGTGAATACCAGTACCGAATTTGCAGGGATACCGGCGCCAGGCGAACTATTGCCATAGGCCAATGCCGATGGTACGATCAACAACATACGGCCGCCCGATTTAAGGAAGGGGATGCCCTTTTGCCAGCCTTGTATAAAGCCCGATAATGCGTAAGTAGTGCCGGTGCCGGCATCGAACTGTGTACCATTAAGCAATTTACCAACATAGTTAACCTTAACGGTAGATGATAGCGTAGGATTAGCACCGGTGCCTGGGGTGATAATCTGGTAATAAATACCCGATGCGTCTTTGGTTGCGGTGATGCTGGTGTTTGCAGCAAGGTAGGCTTGTATAGCTGCGTCGTCTGCTGCGGCTTGTTTAGCTGCATCAAATTTCGCTTCTTTTTTACAGGCCGAACAGCCGATTACCAATAAACTCAGGATCAGTATATATTTTTTCATGTTAATAGTAACGGGTGTTTGCTGTATTATGATACAGTGGTTTTTATTTTTAGTTCGTTCATTTGCGCTTCCGCAATGGTTGATGGTGAATCGATCATCACATCGCGGCCCGAGTTGTTCTTAGGGAAAGCGATAACATCGCGGATAGAATCCAGCCCGGCGAAGATAGAGGTAAGCCTATCGAAACCGAAGGCAATACCGCCATGCGGAGGTGCACCATATTCAAATGCATCCATCAAAAAGCCGAATTGTTTCTGCGCCTCTTCTTTCGAGAATCCCAGGTGCTTGAACATCAAGGCCTGCAATTCCCTATCGTGGATACGGATACTGCCGCCGCCAATTTCGGTACCGTTAATTACCAAATCGTAAGCGTTGGCGCGAACGTTTTTAGGGTCGGTATCCAACATGGCGATATCCTCCGGCTTCGGCGAAGTGAAAGGGTGGTGCATGGCGTGGAAGCGTTCGCTTTCGTCGTCCCACTCTAAAAGAGGGAAATCCAACACCCATAGGGGCGAGAATTTGTTTTTATCGCGTAAGCCTAAGCGACTGCCAATTTCGAGGCGCAGCTCATTCATCTGCTTCCGTACTTTATCGGTTTGGCCGGCCAGTATCAATATTAAGTCGCCCTGTTCTGCTTCAAAAGATGCAGCCCAGTTGGTCAGTTCGTCTTCGCTGTAAAATTTATCTACCGATGATTTTAGTGTGCCATCGGTATTGTAACGGCAATATATCAGGCCGGTAGCGCCAATTTGCGGGCGTTTAAGCCATTCGGTCAGTTCGTCTAATTGTTTACGGGTATAGCTTGCGCAGCCTTTGGCATTGATGCCTACAACAAGCTCGGCATTATCAAAAATGCTGAAGCCTTTTCCTTTTACGATGTCGTTCAGTTCAACGAATTCCATCCCGAAACGGGTATCCGGTTTATCAGAGCCATATAAACGCATAGCATCCGCATATTGCATCCGCGGGAAATCGCCAAGCTCCAGCCCTTTTACGGTGCTGAACAAATGACGGGTAAGGCCCTCGAATATGTTCAGGATATCTTCCTGGGTAATGAACGACATCTCGCAGTCTATCTGGGTAAACTCCGGCTGGCGATCGGCGCGCAGGTCCTCGTCCCTAAAGCATTTTACGATCTGGAAGTAGCGGTCGAACCCGCTCACCATCAATAGTTGCTTAAAGGTTTGCGGCGATTGCGGCAGGGCGTAAAACTCGCCGGGGTTCATGCGGCTGGGCACCACAAAGTCGCGCGCGCCTTCGGGTGTAGATTTAATCAGCACCGGGGTTTCTACCTCGATGAAATCAAGTCCGTCTAAATACTTGCGTATCTCCTGCGCCATTTTGTGCCGTAGCACCAGGTTTTGGCGGATAGGGTTACGGCGCAGATCCAGGTAGCGGTATTTGGCGCGCAGCTCTTCGCCGCCGTCGGTTTCATCCTCAATTAAAAAGGGAGGTATCTTTGCGGCGTTCAGTATCTCCAGTTCGGTAACGGTGATCTCGATTTCGCCGGTGGCTATTTTGGTGTTTTTGTTAGAACGCTCTACCACTTTGCCGGTAACTTTTATCACGAACTCGCGGCCCAATTGGCGGCCGGCTTCGCGCAGGTTAGCGTCGGTATCAGTATTCAAAACAAGCTGGGTGAGGCCGTAGCGGTCGCGTACGTCAATAAAAGTAGTACCGCCCAGGTCGCGCGATTTCTGTACCCATCCGCAAAGGGTGATGGTTTCCCCTAAATTGCTGATATTTAATTGCCCGCAAGTGTGTGTTCTAAGCATAGTTCCTTTTTAAAAAGTTCGCAAAAGTACATTTTTTTGAGATATGAGATGTGAGATATGAGAATTGAGATAGAAGAAAATTCGGAAAACGAGCCTTTTAATTGGCACAAATTGGATAATTAAGCCTTAGATGGGAAACTTACGATGCCTGAAGATGAAGCGGATCAGCTTAGTCAATAAATAAAAACAAACTATGCCGGCTTGGCCGATTGCGCCATCTTCAACTTCAACATAGGCTTTTCTACCATGTACCAGGATGCGGCCGCCAGCGCCAACGTAAGTAGGAAAGATGTGCCGAAGTTGGCCGCCACGCCCCATTGCGGGAATTTTAGCGCCATAAACTGCTGTATAGGGAAAGCATAAATGTACAATCCATAAGAAAAATCGCCCAGTTTATGGAATACCTGTAACTGCAGCGCGGGATGGTAGGCCACGACAAAAATACCATAGGCCAATGAAATGTTGAACGAGGTAACCAGCAACGGCGACCTGAAATGGAAGAGCACCGCAGTAATGAAGAATAACCCTATTGCCAGGGGTATATTGATGATGATTTTATTACCGAATAGATACGCCAAAGCACCCAACAAGAACACGGCCCCCCAGGCCAGCACAAAATCCATATACCAGGGTGCGTAAACAATGCCCGCAAAAAACAAAGCTACCAAAAGCAATGCAGGGGTTGCACGCGCCAAAACTTTAAATTGCTTCTGCCACAATAGTAGGAGTATGCCCCATAATAAAACTACGGCATATAGTAGCAATTCGCCGGCCAGCGTCCATAGTGAGCCGTTTACCTGCTTGGTATAGGGAATCGTTTCGAACACGCCGGGCAGCGTATTATCCAGGTTGTGCACGGTAAAAAGTCGCCACGCGAAATCGTACACGCGCTTGTCGGCAAAATAATCATGGAGACTTAAGGTGGTGGCAAGCGGACCGATTACAAATGCGCATAGCACGGCCGCTACGAGCAAGCCCGGGAATATGCGCAAGGCTCGGGCCCAAACGAAGCTGCCTAAGGTAGGCTGCCGGTAAAGGCTTTTGGTAATGAGGTAGCCGCTGATAACGAAAAAGATTTTTACCCCCAACGACCCGAATTCAATAAAGCCCACCAGCCGGACAAGCGGCTCGCGGTCGTGATGGCCGGTAGCCAGGTACGAATGCCCGAAGATAACCATGGCAGCAGCGATAAAACGAAGCAGATCGAAATTGTTGTTGCGCCCCTGATCGAGCTGTTTGATGGTTATCATGCTTTACAAAGCTAAAAATTAGTTTAAAATGCAAGGGGGAAATCCTATCTCTTAACCATTATATGTAAATTTGATATGGTTAAGCGTGTGGCTGAGTGGTGAAGGCTATTGTCGAAAGACGGTATGTTGTTAAAACGACTCGAGGGTTCGAATCCCTCCACCTTAACTCTTTAATAAAAGGAACAATTGATATGGCAACAATGGATGAAACGGAATACCTGCTGTCTTCCGAAGCTAACGCGGAGCATTTGCGACTCTCAATAGAACAAGCAAAAAGGGGAGAATTTACAGAACTTTCCTTACAGGACATTTGCGCTCTGCCCAAACATGTAAAGGAAGGCATAGAAAAAGCAGGAAGCAAGCCGCTGAAGGGAAAACCATCTCGTTAGACGAAGTAATAGTGCGGCTTAATAGAAGATGAACTAACTGTCTCAAATCTCACGTCTCAAATCTCACATCTAATTCCTATATTTGCCACATAATTCTCAAGGGGTGCCTTGCTTTGGTGTACTAAAAATAATCTGCAGGTTATTTTACCAAACTGAAAGACAGGCTGAGATCAAACCCATTGGAGTTGAATTTTCCCGCGTAGCGGCACAATATTTTGTGTCTCGATAAAGCGCATCAGAGACACAAGATATTGTGTCTCTACAATTCAACCCCATGCACCTGATCCGGGTAATGCCGGCGTAGGGAGAGGTAACAAGTTAAGTGTACTGCCGTTTTATCCCGGCGGCAGATGGTTTAACTCATTCATTGTTCAACACATTTTGAAAAATTTATTTGCGGCGCTCTTCGCCCTGCTGTTGCCTGTTTTGGCATCGGCCCAGTTTTCTATCAGCGGAAAAATCACCAATCAAGCCGGCGAAGCACTGCCCGGCGCAACCATCAGTCTTGTAAACCTTAACCGGGGCGCACAAACCAATGCAAGCGGCAATTACAGTTTTGATAACCTGCCCGCAGGCAATTATTCGCTGATAGCTACTTACATCGGCTACCAGGCGCTTACAAAAACGACTACGTTAAGTAGTAATCAAACCATAAATTTTACGTTGTCCAAAGGCATTTTCAGTGCCGAGGAAGTGGTGGTAACCGCCACGCGTGCGAGCAAAAATTCGCCCACTGCATTTACCAACCTTAGCAAAAAGCAGCTGGAAAAAAACAATTTTGGCCAGGACCTGCCTTACATGCTTAACCAAACGCCATCGGTGGTTATTACTTCCGATGCAGGCGCGGGCATAGGTTATACGGGCATCCGTATCCGCGGCAGCGATGCCAGCCGGGTAAACGTTACCATCAACGGCATCCCGTATAACGATTCGGAGAGCCAGGGTTCCTACTTCGTGGATCTGCCGGATATTACTTCCTCCATCAACAACATACAGGTGCAGCGCGGGGTGGGTACATCAACCAATGGCGCAGGCGCGTTCGGTGGTAGTATCAACATCCAAACCACTACCCGCCGCGATACAGGCTACGCCGATATCAATAACTCGGTAGGCTCCTATGGTTCGATGAAGAATACAGTCAACCTGGGTACCGGTTTACTGGGCGGGCATTTTAGTGTAGATGGCCGCTTGTCGCGCATCAAATCTGATGGGTATATCGATAGGGCATCATCGCAATTGAAATCCTTCTTCGTAAGCGGGGCTTACTATGGTGCAAACAGCACTTTGCGAGCCAATATCTTCTCGGGTTACGAGCGCACCTACCAGGCCTGGAACGGCGTGCCCGATTATATCATCAGCGATAACAACCTGCCCAACCACCGCACCTACAACGAGCTGGGCATATTGCCCGATGGCAGCTATTATAAAGACCAGGTAGATGATTATACCCAAAACCACTATCAATTATTGTACGACCAAAAGCTATCAGATAAGGTATCCTTCAGCGGAGCGCTGCACTATACCAAAGGCAAAGGCTACTACGAAGAATATAAAACCGATGCCAGCGTTGCCAACTATGGACTAACGCCTGTGGTTATTGGCGGCGATACTATTAAAAATACCGATCTGGCCCGCCGCCGCTGGCTGGACAATGATTTTTACGGTATTACCTACGCGTTGAAGTATCAGCCGCAAAGCAACCTTAACTTTACGCTGGGCGGTGCTTATAACCGTTACACCGGTGCGCATTTCGGCAATATTATCTATACGGCGCAGAGCGCAGGCATACCGCCCAATTACGAATACTACCGCGACGATGCCAAGAAGAACGATTTCAACATCTTCGGCAGGGGCGAATACAAAACCGGGGATGTTACCCTGTTTGCCGATATGCAGTACCGCCGTATTTATTATTCTTTCCTCGGTTTCGACAGGAACCTGAACAACGTGCAGCAAAATGCCACGCTCAACTTTTTCAACCCTAAAGTGGGCATCACTTACCAGTTGAACGAAAACAACAACATCTACGCATCGTTCGCCGTGGGTAACCATGAACCCAACCGCGACGATTACACCAACAGCACCCCGGCAAGCCGGCCAAAAGCCGAGAACCTGAAGGATTTCGAAGCAGGCTACCGTACCAGCGGAGATGTATTCCGCGGCGGCATCAACCTGTTTTATATGCTGTACAAAAACCAGCTGATATTGACGGGTGCTTTGAATGATGTAGGCGCACAGATACGCAACAACGTAAAGGATAGCTACCGTGCCGGTATAGAGCTGGATGGCCGACTGCAAATTACCCGGGCGCTAAGCTGGGCAGCAACGGCCACCATTAGCACAAATAAAATAAAAAACTACGGCCAGTTCCTGAATAATTATGATGATGGCAGCCAGGCATTTATCCTGCTGAAGAAAACGGATATTGCTTATTCGCCATCGTTCATTGCTTCCAGCGAGTTGAGCCTTTCGCCGTTCAAAGGCGGAGAGATTGCCTTCATCAGCAAATACATCAGCAGGCAGTACCTGGATAATACTATGAACACCAACCCGGCGGGTTTTGGTTCAGCAGGCAGTAACGCCTTTGAGACCGACAGGCTGTTGAAGAGCTATTTCGTGAGCGATGTGCGCCTGCGGTATAATTTCAGCGTAAAATCCGTAAAAAATATTGGTCTTGGTTTGCAGGTGAACAACATCTTCAGCAAAAAATACGAAGCTAATGGCGCAACCTACCCGGATATTGAAGGCGGGCAGGTAGTGAACTATAACTATTACTTCCCTCAGGCGCCGCGCAACTTTATGGCCTCGGTAAGCTTAAGTTTTTAGGCGGATGCACAGCTGGATAGACCTTTTCATAGAACAAATAAAGGCAACCACCTGGCTGGAGTGGCTGGCCGTGATACTTGGCGTTGCCGAAGTATTGCTGGCCCGCGCCAATAAAGTGTGGCTATACCCAACGGGTATAGCCGCTACTTTGATATCTATTTATCTCTTACTGAAAGTTGCCTTGTATGCCGAATGCCTGCTGAGTTGCTATTACGTAGTGATGAGTGTTTACGGCTGGTATTATTGGATAAAAAAGCAAGGGCAGCCGCCCGTAAAAGTAAGCTACAGCAACCGTACCGAATGGGCGATAACCCTGCTCATCTCATTCGCAGGCTGGGGCCTGCTGTATTTGCTGCTGGTAAACTTTACCACTTCTACTGTGCCCATTTGGGATGCCTGGGTGTCCTCAACCGCATGGGCGGGGATGTGGCTACTGGCGCGGCGCAAAATAGAGAACTGGGTGCTGCTGAACATCAGCAACCTGTTCGCCATACCACTGCTTTATCACAAAAACCTGGTGATGTTTGCCGTACTTACGCTGATACTTTTCGTGGTAGCCATTTTTGGATATTACGATTGGCGAAAGATAATCATCAAAGAACGCTTAACCGCTGATGCAAACTGATATGGAGCATCCTTCGACGCTTTTGCTGCCCCACTGGGTAGATACCATACGCAGCCACGCCGCGGAGGCCGAGCAATTGGGCAAGTTGCACCCTGCACAGCTGGAACTGGTGTATCAGCAGCAATGGTTTAACCTTTTGGTACCAGATGCTTACAACGGCGAGGAAATGCCGTTACCAAAGTTGGTAGCATTAGAAGAGGCCCTGAGTTGGGCCGATGGCAGCCTGGGCTGGGTTGTTACACTTTGCTGCGGCGCCGGTTGGTTCGGGGGATTTTTACACCCCGAAGTTGCATGGGAGGTATATGGCGATGTACAATGCTGTATTGCCGGCAGCGGCGCAGCAACAGGTACTGCCGAAATAACGGGCGATGGTTATATCATCAACGGCAGTTGGAAGTACGCCAGTGGTGTGCATCATGCTACCTACATCACCGTTAACTGCGTAATTACCGATGCAGGCGTGCCCTTGTTGAATGCAGAAGGTACAGAACTGATACTGCCTTTCATCATCAAAATTGCCGATGTTGCCCTGTTGCCCGGCTGGAAGTATATGGGTATGATAGCCACCGGCAGCGATGCTTACGAGATAAAGGATGTTTATGTAGATAAAAGCCATTGTTTTAAGATAGAAGCCGAAGCCGCGGTAATAGATGCGCCGCTATACCGCTACCCCTTCATGCAGCTGGCCGAGGCAACGCTAGCCGCTAATCTGGCCGGCATGGCCGTTCATTTTACCGACCTTTGCAAGCCTGCCTTTGCGCACAAAGCTACCAACCTGCGCAGGGTAAGCCCCGCCAATGTAGCTACCATGGTGGATGCCCTTGAAGCGCAAACCGCGTTGCTGAATCAAAACCGTTCGGCATTTCATGAAGTTGTAACTGCTTCGTGGCAGCAGTCTGATGACGATAATTTATTGCAACAGGTGAGCCATGCCAGCAGGTTATTAGCCAAAATCGCCCGCGAATGCGTAGATACGCTTTACCCATACTGCGGCCTGTTGGCGGCATCACCCGATACCGAAATAAACAGGGTTTGGCGCGATCTGCATACCGCCAGCCAGCATGCGCTGCTTACGTTTATGGTCTGATACGGCGCAGCGTGCTATGCGATATTTGCTCATCCCCGGTATTGCCGCCGCTGTTGTATAGTTTATTTTGTGTATTCTCGTTGGGCAATTTGCTTAACGGGATGTTTTTCATATATTTAGCTACGCGTACGATATACTTATTATTTAGCGCCAGCCCCTGATCACAACATGAAGAATACCCCGAATTGCCCGGATGGTATCCGCTGCGCAAGAGCAAAACGGAAACACGGATACGTAACTTTGTTTTTACTAGCTGCTATTTTCATTATCCAGAGCTGTAAACTCGATCCGCCCTTAATACCCGATTCCTTAACGCATCCCACCCCAACCGATACTATCCCCACTACGCCGCCTATCGGTACCACCGACACCGTTGTAACAGATACAATTACCCCTGCAGCTGCAAGGTTTAACCAACTTAAGGCATGGAATGCCTTTAAAGGCAGTGCCAGCGGCCGGTACGATCTGTTGCTGATAGGCGACTCCTACACCCAGGGCAATTTTTATAGCTGGCGTTTACGCGGGAAATTACTGACCGATGGTTTTAGTGATGGTGGACCGGGATATGACAGCTTTGGCCGTTGGGACCCGATGTTTATGTTTTCTATAGACGCTTCGATGGATCTGCAGGAACTGACCTTTGATTACGACCCATTGCTATGGGATACCAGCCCCGGCAATTACTACGGCCCATGTGGAAACGTTACCAACACAACCTCTAATGCCCTCATAACTGTAAGCTCGAAAGTATTGCTTAACACCATGACCATTATTTATGAGCGGCATGCAGGTGCCGGGAGCTTTAGGTACCGGGTAAACGGCGGCGCGTGGACAACCGTAAGCACAGCCAGCACTACCGAAGATATCGGCAACGTGGTGGTAGACGTTTCTGCCGAAGGCGACAATATCGATTTGGAGATAGAGCCCCTGGCGGCCGGTGAGGTGTTTTGCGGCGTAGCAGGGCACAGGGACGGCGACGGCGAAATACTCACCATGCACAAAGTAGGCAGCTCGGGCACCACGGCAGATTATTTTGCACATAATCCGCTTTGGCAAGAATCCATAAAGCTGCTGGAGCCAAAGGGCGCGATTATCATGTTCGGCACCAACGAGATGGATAATAATGTGGAACCTGCGGCTATGCGGGTGAACATCCAGCATATCATCGATCAGCTTAAGCAGGCGCAGCCCAACTGCGATATCATGATCATGTGCCCGCCCGAGACCTTATACGAGAATGAGCAGCCCCGCAAATATAAAATTTCCAACTACGCCGACATGCTTTTTAGGCTGGCACTGGCTAACCACGCAGCCTTTATAGATTTTGCTAAAGTTTTTCCCCATTTTAACCAGGCATCCGTCGATGCGGACATCATGTCGGGCGATAGGAAACACCCCGGCGATGCAGGCAGCGAACTGATGGCCGAAACCATTTTCAAGGCATTTAAAAGATAAACGCAGATATTTTAACCTTTAGGTAACGCAAAAATCACACGCAGATTGGTTATCAATATGGATATTTGCGCCGTTTAAATGTTTCGATATGAAAATCAGGCACCTATTATTCGTGGCTTTGCTTGCCGCAACTTCGGCATCCGCCCAAACAAAAAAATTAAATCCAACATCGGCTAGTACGCTTCCACGCCCCAAACTGGTAGTAGGCCTGGTGGTAGATCAAATGCGCTGGGATTACCTATACCGCTATTACGACCGTTACCAGGCCGGCGGCTTCAAGCGTATGCTGAACGAAGGCTTCACCTGCGAGAACACCCTCATCCCTTATATCCCTACTGTTACTGCTATAGGCCACTCCAGTATATATACCGGTTCGGTGCCCGCCATACACGGCATGGCCGGCAATGATTTTATTGTGCAGGCCACAGGTAAATCTATGTACTGCACGGCCGATTCTACCGTGAACACCGTTGGCAGTACATCTGTGGCAGGTAAAATGTCGCCGCGCAATTTGCTGGCCAGCACCATTACCGATGAACTGAAACTGGCTACCAACTTCCGTTCTAAAGTTATCGGCATTGCGTTGAAAGATCGTGGGGGTATCCTCCCGGCAGGGCACGTAGCCAATGCGGCTTACTGGTTTGATGATGTCAGCGGCAACTGGATAACCAGCACTTTTTATATGAACGATTTACCTGCCTGGGTAAAAACCTTCAACAGCCAAAAAAACGCTGAGAAATATTTGAAGCAGGATTGGAATACGCTGTACCCTATCGGTACATACGTGCAAAGTGCGCCCGATAACAGCGCCCGTTATGAAGGGAAATTCAACGGGGCAGACGCACCCACCTTCCCGGTAAAAACATCTGAACTGTACAAAGGCAACGCGGGGATGATACGCAGCACGCCCTACGGCAATTCGCTAACGCTGGATTTGGCAAAGGCTGCCATAGATAACGAGCAGCTGGGCAAAAACGTGGTTACAGATTTTTTAGCTATCAGCCTTTCGTCTACAGATTACATCGGGCACCAGTTTGGCCCAAATTCGGTAGAAGTAGAAGATACCTACCTGCGTTTGGATAGGGACTTAGCCGCTTTCTTCAGCTACCTGGATGCTAAAGTGGGCAAGGGCAATTATACTGTATTCTTAACTGCCGACCATGGCGCCGCGCACAACCCACAGTTTTTGATCGACCATAATATCCCGGCAGGTTATTGGGATGAAGGCGTAGCCCGTACACAATTAAACACCCTGCTGGAAAATAAATACAAGGCTAAAAACCTGGTTTTGGGCTTGAATAATTACCAGGTGAACTTTAATTATGCTGTTATCAACAAAGATGGCATCAGCGAAGAGGCCTTGAAGGCAGATTGTATCCCCTTTCTGCAGAAACTGGCAGGCGTAGCTTATGCGGTTGATATGCAAAAGGTGCAAGCGGCCAATATCCCCGAAGATTTACGTACCCGTATCATAAACGGCTACAGCGCCGAACGCAGCGGCACCATCCAGATAATACTGAAACCAGGTTGGTACGGCGGGCACGGTGGCACAGGTACCACCCACGGCACCTGGAACCCATACGATGCACATATCCCGCTGGTATTTATGGGCTGGGGCGTTAAACATGGCAGCCTGGTACGCGAAACGCATATGACGGACATAGCCGCAACCATTGCAGCGCTGCTGCACATACAAGCACCAAGCGGTAACATAGGCACTGCCATAGGCGAGGTGTTGAAATAGAGATTTGAGGCCGGAGGTTAGAGATTGGCAGCTTCCGCAAAAAACTGATTAGCTTTGGGGCTGTGCTTTTGTACAGCCCCTTTATGTTTATAAAAAACCCGACATTGAGAAAATACATATCCAAATTCCATTACCTAACGCAGGATTTGCCTAACCGCAGCCACATTGAGCAGGCGCAAATTGCCTGCCAGGCCGGGGCCAACTGGGTGCAGTATCGCTGCATGACCAAAACCGACGAGGAGCTTATCGCCGAGATACATCAGATAGCCTCCGTCTGCGATGACTGGGGCGCTACGCTGATATTAACGAACCACTACCACTTGCTTGATAGAGTAGATGCGCAAGGCGTGCATATCGAAGATTTCGATGCCGATTTTGCGGCCATCCGCGAGGCAATTACAGATGAGAAAACTTTGGGAGCCTCTGCCACCAATATTGAAGCTTTGCTGCACGTGCAAAGTAGCGGCGTGGTAGATTATTGCGGTTACGGCCCCTTCGCACATACCGATACGAAACCCAATAACAAGCCCTTGCTGGGTTACGCAGGATATTATGCCTTGGAAAAACAGCCGATAGATATCCCCGTGATAGCCGTCGGTGGCGTTCAGTTAACCGACGTAGAGCCATTATTTGCAACTGGTATTTACGGCATTGCGGTTTCTGCTGCGGTGAATTTGGCCTTGGATCCCGCTGAAGCGGTGAAGGAATTTTATAGGAAGATATATTGATTTGTCATCCTGAGCGATAGCGAAGGATCTAATAGCCACGATGCGATTACGATATGCTAACCGGCGAATAGATGCTTCGTTCCTCAGCATGACAACGGCGTTAAAACATCGGGTGATTGTTCGCCGATTTGGCGGGCACCTCCTGTATCACGTCCCAATGCTCGGCTATCTTGCCGTTTTCTATCCTGAAGATATCGATAACCGAGATGGTTTTATCGCCCATTTTGCTTTTGGTGTGTATGTACACCAGGTTGCCATCGGCGCTAAGGTGTTGTATATCTATTTTGGTTTTTGGCGCGCCTTTGAACCAAAGCGTAGCACCATCTTTCAGGGCGGCTTTGCCATCGGGCAGGGCGGGGTTATGCTGTATGTAATTATCGGCCAGGTATTGGTCGGCCGCAGCGATGTTCTTATCGCCAAAAAACTCCTGGTAAAACTCAACCACCATTTTTTTATTAAGCGATAGCTGCGTGGCCTGCCTGCTCAATGAATCGGCGGTAGCCTGTACATTCACGTTAGCCTGGTTACCACAGGAAGCAAGGGCGATAGCTGCTGCTGCCAGCAAGGCGGGGATCGTTTTTTTCATGGTTAAATATATCGATTTTTTGATATCCGAAATGCACGGATAGGTTTGTGGCGTATTTTTACATTGTGAAAAAACCAATGCCATATGAGTTCCTGTTAGATTACCTGCCGGCTACGGTGGTGGTTAAGCCGGCCATCGGCATGTTTTATGTTTATTTCGGAGGCAAGATCGTGCTCATCTTCCGCAAGGTGGGCAAGAATCCGCAGCACAATGGCTTATGGATAGCTACCCGCAAGGAGCACCACGCCAGCCTCAAAGCTGATATACCCGCCATTACCGATTTTTTGTTGGGCGAGGGCGAGGTTTTTGAATCGGACTGGCTGCAGCTAAGCGATGGGCACGATGATTTCGAAGCAGCAGCGATAAGCATTTGCGGACTGGTTTCTGGTCGGGATAAGAGGGTAGGCAAGCCCACGCCGAAAGCTGCCCTGCTTACCAGGCAAAGCGATTAAGCGCTTGCAGGCCGGTAAGCCACATAAATATGCTCATCCAAAACCTGCCCCAGTTTAAGCACTGTACCTATCAGGATGCCCTGTTTTACGTACCCCGCTTTCTCCAGCACCCGCATCGATGCCGGGTTACTGCTGAAAACGCCCGCCTGCAGGCACATAATATCGAATGTCGCAAAGGCGTATTGCGTTACCAGCTGCGCGGCTTCCGTCATGATGCCGCGCCCCCAATACGGTTCGCCCAGCCAATAACCAAACAGCGGCGATTTGCTGAATACATCGCCGCGTAACTCCAGCCCTATAGCCCCCGCGAACGCCCCCTCAATATCTATTACAAGGGTTGTAGCCGGCTGTTCGCTTATTTTCCTGCTGATAAACCACTCCGCATCGGCGAGGGTGTAGGGTGATGGGAAGCGGTCGTACAAATTGGCGGCTATTTTAGGGTTATCGGCAAGCCGCTGCAAGTCTGCCGCGTCGCTTTCGCGCCAGTTGCGTAAGATGAAACTACTGCCTTTTATTTCCATTTGTAACAATCCAATCGTTAAAAATAGTAATATTACTTAAACTGCTAACTTGCGGCTGCTTATACTTTTTACGATGAAAAAAATCCTTACCCTGTCTTTCTTGCTGATGGCATCGGGCGCTATGGCCCAAACATTAGGCGCGCTCAGCATCGACAAAATAATGCGCGACCCTAAATGGATGGGTGTAGCGCCCTCCAATATCCGCTGGAGCGACGACAGTAGGAAAATATACTTCAACTGGAACCCTAAGAACCAGGACCGCGACGGCCTGTTCTCCATCACCCCAACAAGTATAAAACCCATTGAGGTAGGCACGGGCGACGAGCGTATGCTGCCGCCCGAGACCGGCAACTGGAACAAAAAGCATACGCTGAAAGCCTTCGAGAAGAATGGCGACATTTATCTGTTGGATATAACCACGGGTAAAACCAGACAGCTTACCAGCACTACCGAACGCGAAGCCTTGCCCGTATTCACCGGCGACGAGAGCGCCATCTTGTTCGTTAGAGATAATAACCTCTACAAAATAAGCCTGGTTAAAGGCGAACTGGTTCAGTTGACCAACTTTGTGAAAACGGCCGGCAAACCCACCAAAAAGAACACCGACAACCAACAGGAAATTTACCTCAAAAAGCAGCAACTGGAACTGTTCGATATCATTAAAGTAGAAGATAAAGACCGCAAACTGGATAGCATCGAGCGCGAAAACATGGCGTTGCCTAAGCTAAAAGAAATTGTTTATGGCGATAAGCGCGTAAATGGCATTCAATTAAGCCCGGACGGGCGATACATTACTTATCGCCTTATACAGGCTGCCGATGGCGGGCGCAACGGCATAGTGCCCGATTACGTAACCGCATCGGGCTTCACCGAGGATATCCCAAACCGCACCAAGGTGGGCGCGCCGCAATCAACATCGGTAAGTTATATTTTCGACAGACAGCGCGACAGCGTTTACGCCGTATCAACCAAAGAAATACCCGGTATAAAAGATTTGCCCGACTACCTTAAAGATTACCCCAAACTGTTGGCAGAACGCAAGAAAGCCGGTGCCGACCGCAAGGTGGATATAGGCTTGCCCATATGGAGCACGGATGGGAAATACGCAGTAATGGTGGTTGAATCGCAGGATAATAAGGACCGTTGGATAATGAAGCTGGATGCTGCAACAGGCAAACTGGCCCTGCTGGATCGCCAACGCGACGAAGCCTGGATAGGCGGCCCCGGTACAGGCGGTTTCTTCGCCAACGGCAGCCTCGGCTTTACCGATAACAGCCACTTTTACTACCAAAGCGAAGCCAGCGGCTACTCGCACCTGTACCTGATGGACTTGGTAAGCGGCACAAAAAAGCAGCTTACTTCAGGGCGTTGGGAGGTGCAGACGTTGAAACTATCTAACGATAAAAAGACTTTCTACTTTACCGCGAATATCGAGCACCCGGGCATCACGCATTTCTATTGCATCCCCGTAAGCGGCGGTGCGCCTGTAAAAATAACCGGTATGAAAGGCGGCAACGAGGTTGATCTTTCGCCCGACGAGAAATGGCTGGCCATACGTTACTCGTATGCTAACAAGCCATGGGAGCTATATGTGCAGGCCAATAAGCCCGGCGCAAAGGCCGTGCAGGTAACCAGCTCTACCACTGCGGAGTTCAATTCCTACGCATGGAAAGAGCCGGAGGTAATCAGCTTCAAAAACCGTTACGGCAGCGATATTTATGCCCGCGTTTATCAGCCCAAAACGCCCGACCCGGCCCGGCCCGCAGTAGTCTTCGTGCATGGTGCGGGCTACCTGCAAAACGTGCACTACTGGTGGAGCAGCTACTTCCGCGAGTATATGTTTAACAACATGCTGGCCGATAACGGTTACACGGTGATAGATATCGATTATACCGCCAGCTCTGGCTATGGCCGCGATATGCGTACCGGCATTTACCGCCACATGGGCGGCAAAGACCTTACCGACCAGGTGGATGGCGTGAAATACCTGGTAGAGAAATACGGTGTAAACCCTAATCATGTGGGCCTCTACGGCGGCTCGTACGGCGGTTTTATTACACTGATGGCCTTGTTTACCCAACCGGATGTATTTGCCGCTGGTGGTGCCATACGCTCGGTTACCGATTGGGCGCACTACAACCACGGCTACACCTCCAATATTTTGAACGAGCCCTTCGAGGATGATATAGCCTACCGCCAAAGTTCGCCCATCTATTTTGCCGATGGCCTTAAAGGCAAATTGCTGATGTTGCACGGCATGGTAGACCAGAACGTGAACTACCAGGACATCATCCGCCTTACCCAAAAACTGATAGAACTGCACAAGGATAACTGGGAACTGGCATCGTACCCTGTAGAAGACCACGGCTTTGTTCAACCCAGCAGCTGGACGGATGAGTATAAACGGATATTTAAATTATTCGAGGAGACGTTGAAGGGGAAATAAGCTTTTGATAACCATCGTCATCTTGAACTTGTTTCAAGACCCCATCATAGAAGTAGCCACTACGCTAAGCAGCTTTGCATGCCGCTGACCTGCCTTGTGGGGCACCGAAATAAACTCCATGACGAATGTTTGTTGAGTAACGCCCTCAATTATAAACCCACATCAAAACCTTTTTCTTCTGTTTCTTCAATAATGCATCCACTGTTTTCATGGTTTGGTTGGATATGGCCGGGCAACCCCATCCCTCCGGAGTACCGTTGGGGTACACTTCCGTTTCGCTCACTTTTTCCCAGGAATGAAAAACGATTTGCCGGGCGTAAGCATTGCTGTTGGTGGCATCTAAACCGGTTAAATAATATTTTACATTGATGCCCCAGGCGCTGTAATCGCGTGCGCCAATAGCGTATTTACCCAGGGCCGTGCAGTGGCTGCCGTCGGCATTGCTAAAAGAGGGCTTATCCTTGCTCCACTCGCCAGACCACGGACTAAGGCCGCAGCCGTGGCTCACCAATCCGGAGGTAATGGCTTTATCTGCCTTAAAATCCCAAACCATAAAGCGTTTAACGCCGCTGGGCAGGCTCATGTCGATCAAAATACAATAGCGGGAGTTGTAGCCTCTTTTTTTAGAAAATATTAAAGCTTGTTTGGCCTTTTCGCGGGTGCGGGCAATATCTATATGCGGCGTGTCGGCAACTGCACTTAGGTAACATAATAATGCCAGCACCAAAGCGGTAAAAGATTTAGGTATCATGGATGGGGTTTACAGGTTTAGGATGATAACGGTAAAGATGCCCTGGTATTTTATAGCTGCAGAAAAAGCACGACCTTCAGCCCCCATTCGTGTATTTCGGGATAATTGATGAAATTCGAGCCTCAATATTTTAGCCCTATGGAAACCATCACCTGGAACGATTTCGAAAAAGTAGATTTACGCGCAGGCACCATTTTAGAGGCCGCCGATTTCCCGGAAGCGCGCAAGCCGGCCTATAAGCTCAAGGTAGATTTCGGGCCGCTGGGCATCAGGCAATCCAGCGCGCAGATAACTAAACATTACACCAAAGAAGAGCTGCCCGGCAGGCAGATAATCGGTGTAGTCAATTTCCCCAGGAAACAGATAGCCAATTTCATGTCGGAGTTTTTGGTAACCGGCTTCGCCGATGAGAACGGCGATATTGTTTTGGCTGCTATTGATACACCCGTGCCCAATGGCAGCAAGCTGATATAACTATCTCATTTTCAGTTGTTCACGGTGTTCACGCGCCGCCGCGTGAACACCGTGAACACTTTCAAATTACTCATAATCAAATACTTGCAATTTTCAGCATGGTGACAAAATAATGTCACCAGCCATTTGAACAATCGGCATGACGATGGGGGTACGGCCTCTAAAAACGAAAGCCCTTTCTGCACGGCAAAAAGGGCTTTCGTTCTTTAGGTCTTAGCCTGTTTTATTTTACTCTTGTATAAGAAGGAGACTTATCCGATGAGGTAGATTTATTCTTTGGAACGTAATACAAATCTTTGTTTTTAATTAAATACCGTTCTTTCAAATACACCCACTTACCACGCGTCTTTCCGCCATCTTCCGAAAGGGCATCATCTTTGTAAACTATCGATAGAATATTTCCTTTTAGCGTATAAGTACCATGATACGTATAATCCAGTTCACAATTGTAAATCGCTACCCGATGGTTCTTTTCTATTGTAATCGTGTTGATGCCCGTTTTGGTAACGTGGTATTCCCAAACACTCCCCACCAAACTGTTATTGCTTAAGGTAGAAAAGAATAAAACTATCGTTAGTATCCGGTTCATTAAATACTTCTTACAGCTTCAGCCATTTTTTGCGAACGGCCAATTGCTGGGCAGTTGGGTTTGGCAATTCCTCTACTTTGTATTGCACGCGGTTATTACGCAGCAGGGTTACCGGCAGGCTGTAGGGTTTACCATCGCGGTTAACGACAATGGTAAGCTTATCGCCAACTTTATGGGCTGCTATAGCAGCGGCCAGGTCGGTAACGGGAGCGCCGTCTATGGATACGATCTCGTCGCCAACGTTCAGGCCGTCTACCCAGCCTGCACCGCCGCGCAATACCATGCTAATGGTTTTTTTGCCGTTTGCCTGGTTGTTAGTGCCTATGCCCAGGGTAGGGTTGTTGCTATCGGCTAGTTGGTCGGTAATTTTGTAGCCCGCGTAGCCCAGGTATTTGTTGTAATCTATAGCTGCAAGGCCATTGATGTATTTGGCATAAAAATCATTGAGGTTTTTGCCCGCGAACTTCTCGAAACCGGCTTTGAACTCCGCATCGGTATAGCCACGTTTTTTTCCTTTATAATAAGTATCGTACATGTACTTCATCACATCATCCAATGATTTTTTGCCGTTGGTAGCGTTGATGATCTCCAGATCGAGCAGCAGGGCCACCACGGCTCCTTTATCGTAGTAAGAGATGCCGGTGTTGTACGAATTCTCGTTGGGGCGGTAAGCTTTTATCCAGGCATCAAAGCTGGCTTCGGCCAGTGGTTGTACCTGCGTGCCGGGCTGGTTCTCCACGGTGTTGATATCGCCCAAGGCATCCTCTAGGAATGCATCGGCCGAGTAAACATCGGCATGGCGGCGTGCCAGGTTCTGGTAGTAGGCGGTAAAGCCCTCGGCTATCCAAAGGTTGGTGGTGTAGTTCTCGTTCTCGTAATCAAACGGACCTAAAACAATCGGGCGCAGGCGTTTTACGTTCCACAGGTGGAAATGCTCATGCGCTACCAGGCCCAAAAAGCCCATATAGCCGCTTTCGTTGCCATATTGTTCACGGGCAGCGCCCAGCACGGTAGAGCTTAAATGCTCCAGGCCGCCGCCGCCGCGCTGGCGGTTATGTACAATGAAGGTGTAATGCTTATTAGGGTTCTCGCCAAAAACGGCAGTTTCGGCCTCTATAATTTTGGCCATATCTTTCTTCAGGCGTTCTTTATCGTAATTGCCGCCGCCATACATGGCCACTTCGTATTTTACGCCGGCCGCATCAAAGCCGAAAACATCCTGTGTGCCCACTTCTATAGGCGAATCGAACAGGATATCGTAGTTAGGCGCGGTGCGGGCAAACTGGTCGCCGCCGATTTTTTCTAAACTGGTAGATACGGTGGTCCAGTCTTTATAAGGCGTAATTTTGATGGTCGATGGTTGGTTCAGCATACCCTTTGGGTAAAGGAATACGCCGGTAGTTGATAAAAACCCATGCGATACATCAACAAAGCTGGTGCGTACCGATACCTCGAAGGCGTAAACTTTGTATTTAACCACCACGGTTTGTACGCCGGCGGTGTTGAGGTGCCAGGTGTTCTTATTAAGCTTTGGCGCGGCAATAGCCTTGCCATTGGCAGTAGCGGTAAGCGATTCTATGTTTTTGGCAAATTCCCTCACCAGGTAAGATCCGGGGGTCCAAACGGGCATTTTTAATTCGAGTGAGGCTTGTTTTAGGCCGCTTACGGTCATTTCTACTTCTACGTAGTGTGCTTGCGCTTCGGGGAATGTAACTTTATAAGATATTTTTGGGGATACTACAGCAGCTCCGGCCGGCGTAATTTTCATAATCAACAGTATTAAATAAGCCAGGGCTATTGGTTTAAGATTTTTCATGGTGCAAGTTATAAAATTTTACGTTTTTTAATTGCAAGGCAAAAAATAGCAATGTTGTAAAATGGTTGATACAAGCAAGCAAAATAACACTTAAGCGGTTAGTTTTGCGAGCATTAAAGATGGCTGTTTATACCCCGATAGATTTATATTTGCGGGAGATTGATAGCCTGCTGCCCTTAGCCCCAAAGCTGCATGAAATTTAAAAATGAAATTGCGCCCATAAAATCGTAACCCCATCACCCCTGCCATACGCCCAACATGAAAACTAAGTACATTATCTACACGCTGCTGGCTTTATTGGTCGCGTTCCTTATCTACAACAAATTTTTTAGCGATCGTGCTAAAGAACGCGATGCACTGACTGCAGGCCCTGGGGGCGGCGGAGCCAAAGGGGGCAAAGATGCCAAAGGCGGCAAGGGCGGTAGGCAAAACCCTCCCGTATCGGTAACCATAATGGTGGTAAAAGATACTGCCGTAAACAACCAGATTGATATTACGGGCACCATAGATGCCAACGAAAAAGTAAGCCTGATAAGCCAAACGGCCGGCAACATCACCGGCATATACTTTACCGAGGGCACCAAGGTTGCCAAGGGCCAGTTGCTGGTAAAGGTTTACAACCAGGATCTGCAGGCATCGTTGCAGCAGGTAAACGCGCAGATGATATTGGCGAAAGACATCAACAACCGCAACAAGATATTACTAGAGAAAGAGGCCGTGAGCAAAGAGGAGTACGAAACCTCGCTGTCGTCGCTTAACTCTATAAAGGCACAGGCCGACGTGATAAGGGCGCAGATAGCCCGTACCGAAATACGCGCGCCGTTCTCGGGCACCATTGGCTTGCGTAATGTAAGCCCCGGCGGCTACCTCTCGCCATCTACACCCATAGCTACCATCGTCAACATCGACCCGGCTAAGCTTACCTTTTCGGTACCGGAACGTTACCTGCCTATTATAAGTAAAGGCAGCAAGGTAAAGTTCACTATCGAAAGTTCGCTGAAAGAATTCAGCGCGACGGTTTACGCCATAGAGCCGGCACTGGATGCTGCATCGCGTACCATAACCGTGCGTGCCACGGCGCCTAACCCGGGCAACCTGCTTACTGCGGGTTCTTTCGCCAAGATAAACCTTACGCTGGATCAGATACCTAAAACCATTATGCTGCCAACCGAAGCCGTAATACCCGACTTAAAGAGCAGCAAGGTGTTTGTGTACCACAATGGCGTTGCCGTGCCGCGTTTCGTAAAAACCGATTTGCGTACCGATACCAAGATACAGATAGTAGATGGCTTGAAACAGGGCGACAGCGTAGTGATATCGGGCCTGATACAGATACGCCCCAAATCGCCTTTGAAGATTAAAAAAGTTATACAATAACCTATGAGTTTATCGTCCGTAAGTATAAAAAGGCCGGTACTGGCAACGGTTATGTCGGTTGTCATCGTGGTTTTCGGGGTAATTGGCTATACCTTCCTTGGGGTGCGCGATTTCCCCTCCGTAGACCCGCCCATCATATCCGTATCTACCAGTTACTCTGGCGCCAATGCCGATGTGGTAGAATCGCAGATAACCGAGCCGCTGGAGAAAGCCATCAACGGCGTGCCGGGCATCCGCAATATATCGTCTACCAGTTCTGTAGGATCAAGTAATATCACCGTAGAATTCAACCTGGATGCCGACCTGGAAACCGCCGCTAACGACGTGCGCGACAAGGTGAGCCAGGCGCAACGCCAACTGCCGCAGGATATAAATGCGCCGCCTGTAGTTACCAAGGCCGATGCCAGCGCAGACAACATCATCACCCTAACGGTGAGCAGCGATAAGCGCAACATAATGCAGGTGAACGATTATGCCGAGAACGTATTGCAGGAGGGCCTGCAAACCATCCCCGGCGTAAGTACTATCAACATACAGGGGCAGCGGCAGTATGCCATGCGTTTATGGATAGACCCCAACAAGCTTTCGGCACTGGGGCTTACCGCTACTGATATAGGCACGGCACTAAACCGCGAGAACGTGGAATTGCCGGCAGGTAAAATAGAAGGGAATAATACGGAGATAACCATCCGAGCGCTGGGTAAACTCACTAATGAGAAGGATTTCAATAATCTCATCATCCGTGCGGATAGCAACCGGGTAATCAGGCTGAGCGATATAGGCTACGCCGTGCTGGGTTCTGCCAACGAGGAAACCTCACTCAAAGAATCTTTCGTGCCGATGGTGAGCCTTAACGTGGTGCCGCAACCGGGTGCCAACTATGTGCAGATAGCCAAGGATTTTTATGTAAGGCTAGCGCAGATCCAAAAAGATTTGCCGCCCGATATTAAAGTTAAAGTTGCGCTCGATAACACAAAATTCATCAACAACTCCATTATAGAGGTGAAGGAAACCCTGCTGGTATCATTCGTGCTGGTGGTGATTATCATCTACCTCTTCTTCCGCGATTGGCTCATCGCCTTCCGGCCGCTGATAGATATCCCGGTATCGTTGATAGGGGCTTTCTTTATCATGTACGTGTTCGGTTACTCCATCAATATATTGACCTTGCTGGGCATTGTGCTGGCAACGGGGCTGGTGGTAGATGATGGTATCGTAGTAACCGAGAACATCTACAAAAAAGTAGAGGGCGGCATGGCCATACGGCAGGCGGCGTTCCAGGGCTCGGCAGAGATATTCTTCGCGGTGGTTTCTACCTCGGTTACCTTGGCGGCGGTGTTTTTGCCTATCATGTTTTTGCAGGGCTTTACCGGCAGGCTGTTCCGCGAGTTTGCGGTAGTAGTGGCCGGCTCGGTGCTGATATCGGCATTCGTATCCTTATCGCTTACCCCGATGCTGAACGTGAAGCTTATCCGCAAGAGCCAGAAGAAATCAAAATTCTACGAGAAAACCGAACCTTTCTTCGTGAACATGACCAACGGCTACACCGAATCGCTAATGGGTTTCATGAAGAAGAAATGGGTCTCCTTCGTGATACTGGGCGGATCATTGGTGCTTACCTATGTGCTGTTTTTGATAACCCCGTCAGAACTGGCACCGCTTGATGACCGCAGCCTGCTGCGTTATTCGGTAACCGGCTCGGAGGGCGCAACCTACGAGTACATGACGCGCTATATGGACAAAGTTGCCCAAATTGTAGCCGATTCGGTACCTGAGGCCAACGTAAACCTCGAGATCGTATCGCCATCCTTCGGCGGTGGTGGTTCGGCAAACTCGGGTTTTGGTCGTGTTGGTTTGGTACCGCCAGATCAGCGTAAGCGTAGTCAGCAGCAGATTGCCGATTTCCTGAATAAGAAATTACGCGCCATGCCCGATGCCCGTGCCATTGTGGTGCAAGAGCAAACCATAAGTGGGGGTGGTAGCGGTGCGCGTACCTCGCTGCCGGTGCAGTTTGTTATCCAGAACCAGGATTTTGAGAAGATACGCAAGGTGCTGCCTGATTTTTTTGCCGAGGTATCAAAAAGCCCGGTTTTTCAGGGTACGGATATCAACCTTAAATTTACCAAACCCGAGCTGCGCGTAACGACAGACCGCGACCGTGCCCGCGACCTTGGCGTTTCGGTAGAAGATATTGCCCAAACCCTGCAGCTTTATTACAGCGGGGGCAGGCTCGATTATTTCCTCATCAACGGCAAGCAATACCAGGTAATAGCCCAGGTAGACCGCGGCAACCGCGACCAACCACTGGATCTGAAATCGGTTTACGTACGCAGCTCTAAAGGTAATTTAGTGCAGTTGGATAACGTGGTGAAGATTGCCGAGAGCGCAACGCCGCCATCTATCTTCCACTTTAACAGGTATAAATCTGCCACCGTGCAGGCCGGCCTTGCACCGGGTAAAACCATTGGCGATGGCATTGCCGAGATGAACCGCATCTCTAAGAGTATGCTCGACGAAACCTTCAGCACCGCCCTAAGCGGTCCGTCGAGGGATTACTCGGAGGGTTCATCCAATATCGCTTTTGCGTTCCTGTTCGCCTTGTTGCTGATTTATTTAGTGCTTGCCGCCCAGTTCGAAAGCTTTGTGGATCCGTTCATCGTGATGCTTACCGTGCCGCTCGCGATATCAGGGGCCTTCCTCTCGCTTTGGCTGTTCGATCAAACGTTCAATATTTTCAGCCAGATAGGTATCATTACCCTGGTGGGGCTGGTGACCAAAAACGGTATCCTGATAGTAGAGTTTGCTAACCAGCGTATGGAACATGGCTTAAACAAATACGAGGCCGTGGTAGAGGCCGCCACGTCGCGCCTGCGCCCTATATTAATGACCAGTTTGGCAGTGGTGCTGGGCTCGGTGCCTATCGCACTGGCTTTAGGCGCCGGGGCAAAAAGCCGCATGTCACTAGGTATCGTTATCATCGGGGGGATGCTTTTCTCGCTGATACTTACGCTGTACGTAATACCAACCATGTACATGGTGTTCGGCTCTAAAACGCGGAAGGATCCGGATGAAGAAACCGAAGAAGAGAACAAGGCTATCCATCCATCGCACATTATCATCCAAAAACATTAAGCAGCAATGAAAATCAAACATATACTGGGCTTAATTTTTTGCACGCTGCCTTTTACCGGGCTGCATGCACAGGATGCCCCCTTGCTTACACTGAAAGATGCCGTAGAAATAGCCCTGAAAAACAATTATAACATCAGGCTATCGCAAAACAATGCAACCATACAGGGTAATAACGTTACACTGGGTAACGCCGGCTTTTTGCCCACGGTAACCGGCAACCTTACGCAGAACAGCAGCGTGCAAACCACCAAGCAAACCCGCAGCGACGGCACCGTGAACGATATCAAGAACGCGCATAACAGCAATTTGAATTATGGCGTAAACCTCAACTGGACCGTGTTTGACGGCTTTGCCATGTTTGCTACTTACGACCAGCTGAAGCAGCTGGATAAGCTGGGTGCCATACGCCTGCAGGATACTATCCAGAGTACCATTGCCAGCGTTATCAATACCTATTACAGCCTCATCAGCCAAAACGAGCAGATAAAGGCGCTTCGCGGAGCCATAGATATATCGCGCACGCAAGTGCGCTACGCTAACGATAAGTTTGCCGTAGGCCGAGTTTCGCGGCTGGATGTTTACAATGCGCAGGTGAACCTGAATACCGATACCGCAGCATTGATTACCCAGTTACAACAATTCAAAACCACCAAAATACAGATGAACCAGCTACTGGTGCGCGATTTGCAAACCGACTTTACAGTGGGCGACACCATAGTAGTGGACCGCTCGTTGGTATTGGGCGATATACTGAGCCGGGCACAAACCCAAAACCCGGGCATATTATCATCGCAAATAAACAAGCGCCTGGCCGATATAAACCTGAAGCAGGTGCGCAGCACACGCTACCCTACGGTGGGGCTAACATCGGGCTATACCTTTACCCGCAACAAAACCCCGGCCGGCTTTACGCTGCAGCAGAATGCACATGGCTTTGCTTATGGCGTAGTAGCATCTGTAAACATATTCGATGGGCTTAACCAGTGGCGCAGGGAGCGCAACGCCAAATTGCAGATAGATAATGCCGATTTGGATTACAAAAAGACCATGCAGGAGGTTGAGGCGCAGATAAGCAGCTTCTACGTGTCGTACCTATCGGGCCTGGATCTGATAAAAATTGGCGAGGCCAACGTTGACCTGGCGCGCAAAAATCTGGAGATATCCTTAGAGAAATACCGCCTGGGTAACATCACTCCGCTGGAGATACGCGAGGCGCAAAGGAACTACCTGGATGCACAATCCACCTTCTTTTCGGCGCAGTACCAAAGCAAAATGGCAGAAGTTACTTTAAAGCAGATTACTAACAGTATAAATATTCAATAAAGTATATTTAATTGCTTTAAAAGATTATTTTTGGACATGCCTGTCCGCTATAAACTTTGCTTGCTGATTGACGATAATTATATCGACAATTTTGTTACGCGCAGGATTTTAGAAAGTGGCAATTTTGCGGAGAAAATCATCGTGCAGCAATCGCCTGCCGACGCATTAGCAGGATTGAAAAACGGCGTTATAAAACCCGACGTGATTTTTTTAGACGTGCGGATGCCGGGCATGTCGGGCTTTGAGTTTTTGGAAGAGTACGATAAGCTTGAACCCGACGCGGAGAACCCCGTGAAGATATTCATGCTCTCGTCCTCGCTGGACCCTACCGACATGAACCTTTCACTCAACAGCAGGCACGTAGCGCAATTTATACATAAACCCCTTACTTACGAGGCGCTCGAAGAACTTAGCACATGATATTAGTAGCAGATAGCGGATCGTCGAAAACAGATTGGTTGCTTTCGGATACAGAAAGCGAGCCTAAGGCCTTCCGTTCGGTTGGATTGAACCCATACTTCCTTAATCAGCAAGAGATAACCAAAATACTGCAGGAGCAGATTGCCGACCTGATACCCTACGCCCCCCAAATAAGCGAAATATACTTTTTTGGTGCAGGCTGTTCCAGCCCGGATAGGCACGAAATTGTTTCTAACGCGCTTACGGCGCTTTTCCCCAAATCATACATCAGCGTAGATAGCGACCTTTTGGCTTCGGCATATGCCACCTGCGGGCGCGAGAAAGGCTTTTGCTGCATATTGGGTACGGGCTCCAATATTTCCTTTTTTGATGGGGAAGAAATACACGACGGGCAGCATGGCCTGGGCTACGTATTGGGCGATGAAGGCGCGGGCACCATCATAGGCAAAACCCTGATTACCGATTTCCTGTACGGCCGCATGCCGGCGGATATCAGCACCCTGTTCAACGATGCTTATCACCTGGATAAAGAGGTAGTGATTAAAAACGTGTACCAAAGGCCCTCCGCAAATACTTACCTGGCTACGTTTTCTAAATTCCTGTTCGATATACGCAATACTGCTTATGTGCAGGATCTGTTGAGAAATCTTTTCCAGGAGTTTGTAGATACCAACGTAAAGTCGTATCCGCAGTACAATAAGTTCAAATGTAACTTTGTTGGCTCGGTTGCTTATGTATTTGCCGATGAGCTGAAAGCCGTTTGCGAGGCCAACGACGTGCACGTAGGCAAAATCATCAAACAACCCATCAACGATCTGCTGGAGTTTATCATCGAAAGGAACAAGTGACCGTTGATTTTTCGCAGTTTAATCGTTTTTAAAGGCGCTCAAGAGGGCTTCGCCGTTTTAATGATTGCGTTGATGAGCTCGTCATGCTGAAATTTTTTCAGCACCCCACCAGAAGAGCCGTTAGCTTAATGAATTATTTGCCGTCGTAAGTTATTGTCCATTTATGGTCAATAAGTTCTTGTTCGGTGTACTCAAACCGCTTCAAATACTTGCCGGCGCGGATGATGTCACCCATAACATTTCCCCGGTATTGACTAATCTCTTTTACCGAGAAAACATAGACAAATAATTTTTTCCTGGGGCTGTGGTCAATGTACCAATGCCAGGCACTATCTTTTCCCGCTATGACTATATCGTAGGTAGAATCCGGCATAATTGAATTGCGGTCGGCAATGTAATATTCAACATTATTCATCTGTTCGGGTAGTTCCCTGTCTGTATATTCTACAGTAACAATCTCCTTTGATTTGTTGTGAAGTTTCAGCTTATGGTTGTAGTAGTCGCAGCTACTCAGGAAAACGCTGACTACTATAATTGGCAGGATGAGTACAAACAACTTGGCTTTCATAACGTTTGCCGTTAATACTTTTCACCGACAAAAAGTAACCTTGCAGTCGTAAATTACCTCTCAATTGTCGCGTTCGCATCCCCTAAACAATTTCTCAGTAGCTGATATTTACATCATTAAATACCAAGGCAATGAGAAAGCTGATTTTATCGATGAACGCATCGCTCGATGGCTACATAGAAGGCAAGGGCGGCGATATGAGCTGGATGCAGCCGGACGACGATGATACCTGGGGCGATTTGTTCGGTATGCTGGAAGAACATGTAGACTTATTCCTCTTAGGCCGGGGCATGTGGGCAGAATACCGCAACTACTGGAAAAAAGCACTGGCCGAGCCGGAGAAATTCTCGGCTCACGAGGTTGCTTACGCAAAGCTGGCTGAAAAGACACCGCACATTGTTTTTTCCAAAACGCTCAAAGAGTCGGGCTGGGAAAATACCACCATCAATAATGGCGACCTGGTGATTGAAATAAAGAAACTCAAAGCCGCAACAGGTAAGGATATCCAGATAGTAGGCGGGGCGGATTTCGCAGCGGCCCTGCTAGATACCGGACTGGTAGATGAAATGCGCATCTTGTTAAACCCGGCTATCGTTGCGGGCGGCAAATCATTCTTTCATCAACTCAAAAACCGCCACTCATTGGAGTTGACGGAAGTTAAGCAGCTGGCCAACCAGATAGTGGTGCTGGTTTACCGTCAAATAGATACCAACAGCGCCGTAAACCAAAATCCGGTAAAGAGAAGGGCGGAGAATAATGAGTAACGTGGTTATTTCTTCCAGCGGATTAACAAAAATACAATTCCCAACAAAGCCAGTACGCTCCCCAGCTTTGGCAAATAATCGCCATATTCTACATAAAACGTAATATCGCTGTTGAGGTTGATATCCTGCTTTAGGGCCGTGCGTACCCACCAGGCACTATGCTGCACCACATCGCCGCGTTGGTTGATGAATGCCGAAATGCCCGTATTAGCCGAGCGGCACACCCAGCGGCGTGTTTCTATAGCGCGTAGTTTGGCGTAATCCAGATGCTGGTCTTTGCCGGAAGTGTTTTCCCACCAGCCATCGTTGGTAATGATGGCGATGAACTGCGAGCCTTGCCTTACCGATTTGGCCACCCATTCGCCCCAGGGCGATTCGTAGCAGATAACGGGCGTTACCCCAATGCCGCTTTGCGAATAAAATACGCCGGGTTCGGCTTGCGTGGTATAAGCGCCTGTTGCTCCGCCCAGGTGCTCAAAAACCGGCTTTAAGAACGATAAAGCGTTGCCGAAAGGCAAAGATTCGGCCCCGGGTACCAGCCGCGATTTATGGTAGAATTGCACTTTGGCCGAATTCTCGATATTGATAGCTGAGCTGTAATGATCCCAAAAGCCGCCGCCGGGGATAGGCGATGCTGTTTTGGTTGCGCGGGTATCATACGTGCGGTAAGTTTCGCCGCCGGTAAGTACGTTGCCGTTTTTGTATTTATCCAGGAATCGCCTCACCTGCAAGTAATAATTATTGGTTAGGATGTGGTTCTCGTCTATATAATCGGGGATGGCCGTTTCCGGCCATATGAAGAATTCGGTGTTGGGTTGCGCCAGTGAATCGGAAAGTTTGGTAAGCGTTTCTATCTGCTTAAATACAGGAATGGTCCCCCCCTTTTCATAGGGGTCGATATTGGGCTGGGCAACAATAATGTTGGCGGGGTTTACCTGCTCTTCGTATCCATAATATCTGGTTAGCGAGACGCCAATCGGCACCAGCAATACCAGCGCAACAATAATTATTAGTTTTAGGCGCAACTTTTTTGCCTGTGCTTCGCCTAGTCCGATATAAATTAAAAACAGCAGGATATTGGCGGCCCATACCCAGATGGTGCCGCCGTAAACGCCGGTGTACTCGTACCATTGTACCCATTGGTGCGATACCGCGAAGCCGTTGCCCAGCGTCATCCAGGGGAAGTTGAGGTCCCAGCTTTGGTGTAGGTATTCGTAAGCTATCCAAAAACAAACCAGGCCAATAAGCCCTACGGTGCGGTTTGTTCTTAAGCGCAGGCGGTAGTAGAGCCAGCAAGCGGTACTCATCAGTGCAGGCCCCAATGTATAAGGTATCAGCGAAATGGGCACAGCCACAACCGGCCCGATGATTTTAAGCGAATTATACACCCAGTAAACGCACAGCGTGTTCCAAATGACGAACCCAACGAAGGTGGTGTTGAATATCTGCTTCCCCCTTTTGGCCGAACTGGATTGGATAATGTTTTCCATCGCCAGCAGCATGGGTACAAAACCTACAAACAACAGGATAGTAGTATAAGGCGTTGGTGGCCAGGCCAGCCAAAGCAATAAGCCTGAGGATATGGATAGGAGGAGATTTTTTTTCATCAGAAGGTTTTTTTTGCCGCTACTTCGGCAAATTTCTGTGCATTGAATTCTGCGCTTTTGCCGCGCGGCACGGTAAGCGATGCCCAATCATCGGCGGCATGCAACTTGGCGATGAACACGATTTGCCCCACGTGATAGGGGATATGGGCCAACTGCCGGTTTATAGCATCCACAACGGTGTGCTTTTCGCCGCGGATAAAAACATCATTATGCCAGTTGCATTCATTAACCGAATCGAGCGCAGCGAAAAGGCATGCCCAACCTTCGTTCCATTTGGCGAATAACTCCTCGCGGGTTTGAGTAGCGTTCTCAAACTCCGCATCGCGCTGCCGCCAGGGCTTTTCGCCATCAGTGGTTAAAAAGTCGGTCCATCGCGATAGCATATTGCCCTGCAGATGTTTGATGATGGTTGCGATGCTGTTGCATTCGGCGTTGTGTTGCCAAAATAAAGCATCATCGCTAACCTGGGCTATTGCCCGTTCGCCTACCGATTTATAATACTCGAATTGTTTGCGTGCGCTTTGCAGGTAAGTGTGCATGCCGGTATATTTTTAATCTTCGTCTTCGTCGTCCTGGTACTTCCGCTTTTTCTTGTCCTGTTCAACCGGTGTGGCCCCGGCCACGCACATCACGAACTCGCCTTTCAGCGGATGTGTTTCGAAATAGGTTTTTACTTCGGTAACCGTTCCGCGTACCGTTTCCTCGAACATTTTGGTCAGCTCCCGCGATACGGACACCTGCCTGTCGGCTCCCCAAAAGGTGGCCATTTCTTCCAGCGTTTTTAATAAACGGTGCGGCGATTCGTAAAGTATCAGTGTGCGTTCTTCGGTTGCCAATTGTTTGTAACGTGTTTGGCGGCCTTTTTTTAGGGGTAAGAACCCTTCGAAGCAAAATTTATCCGTAGGGAAGCCCGAGTTGACCAGCGCCGGCACGAAAGCTGTTGCGCCGGGCAGGCATTCTACCGCGATGTTGAACTTTAGGGCCTCGCGCACCAGGAAAAAGCCCGGGTCGGATATGGCGGGCGTACCCGCATCAGATATCAGCGCCACGTTTTGCCCCATCAGCAGGAATTTGATGATCTCGTTGCTGCTTTGGTGCTCGTTGTGCTGGTGGTGGGCAAATACTTTATTCTGTATATCGAAATGCTTCAGCATGGGGGCAGAGGTGCGGGTATCTTCGGCCAGTATCAGGTCGGCCTCCTTTAATACGCGGATAGCACGGAAGGTCATATCCTCCAGGTTGCCTATTGGGGTGGGTACTAAGTAGAGTTTACCGGTTTGGTTCATGGGTGATGGTTCATAGTTTATGGTAGCTCCTTAGCTAAATTGTGATCCGGCTATGAACCATCAACCACAAACCATCAACTAATTTATATCTTTGCCTAAAATTATAATAATGCTGCAAGTTAGTTATATCCGCGATAACAGGGAACAGGTTTTAGAACGTTTGGCTGTAAAAAATTTCAAACAGCCCGAATTGGTAGATGAGGTGATTGGTCTGGACGATAAGCGCCGCCAAACTCAAACGCAATTGGATAACGTTTCGGCCCAATCCAACGCAGCCGCCAAACAAATTGGCGAACTGATGCGCAACGGCAAAAAAGAAGAAGCCGAAGCTATAAAAGCCAATACCGGTAAGTGGAAAGAAGAAGGCAAACAACTGAGCGAACAGCTTAGCGCGGTTGAGCAGGAACTGCAGGACAAAATCGTTTTGCTACCCAACCTGCCGCATGCTTCTGTTCCCAAAGGCATCACGCCCGAGGAAAATGAAGTGGTGCTGGAGCATGGCGCAATCCCCGCTTTGCCGGTCGGCGCTTTGCCACATTGGGAACTGGCTACTAAATACAACCTGATAGATTTTGAACTCGGCGTTAAAATAACCGGCGCTGGCTTCCCCGTGTATAAGGGCAAAGGTGCCAAATTGCAGCGCGCGCTCATCGCTTTCTTTTTGGATGAAGCCGAAAAAGCCGGTTACGAAGAAGTAATGTTGCCTCTAATGGTGAACGAAGCATCGGGCTTTGGCACCGGGCAATTGCCCGATAAAGAGGGCCAGATGTATTTCGTGGGCCAGGATAACCTGTACCTGATACCCACTGCCGAAGTGCCTATTACCAACTTGTACCGCGATGTGATATTAAAAGGCGATGAGTTACCTGTACGAAACACGGGCTACACACCATGCTTCCGCCGCGAGGCTGGTTCATATGGCGCCCACGTGCGCGGCCTGAACCGTTTGCACCAGTTTGATAAAGTAGAATTGGTACAGGTGGTGCACCCCGATACTTCTTACGATGTATTAGAGCAGATGAGTGCTCATGTGCAGGGCCTGCTGCAAAAGCTTGGCTTGCCCTACCGCGTGTTACGCCTTTGCGGTGGCGACATGAGCTTTACCGCAGCTTTAACGTACGATATGGAAACCTGGAGCGCCGCACAAGGCCGCTGGCTGGAAGTATCGTCTGTATCTAACTTCGAAACCTTCCAAAGCAACAGGTTGAAACTGCGTTTCCGCAACGCGGAAGGTAAAACGCAACTGGCGCACACACTTAACGGCAGCGCATTGGCCCTGCCGCGTATTGTTGCTACATTGCTGGAGAATAACCAAACCGAAAACGGCATTAAGATACCGGAGGTGCTGGTGCCTTATACCCGGTTTGAGTGGATAGACTAGTCATACACATTCAACACTCACTCATCGTCATTGCGAGGAACGAAGCAATCTACCGGTAAGAAGAGCCGCTATGCAAATCCGCTTGTCGAACGTAGAGATTGCTTCGTGCCTCGCAATGACGCGGTGGAGATTAACTAAAAAAGCGGCGAATGCCGCTTTTTTAGTTAATAAAATAATTGAAGCAATACGCCTGGCTTATTTCCCGGCCTTCAACGTGGCGGTTACCTTGCCGCATTCCATCATGTCCGAGCCGTAGTAAGGGTTGCGGATATCGGTGCTTTCGCTTAGCCAATAGGCCTTTTTCATGGGGCAGTACTGCTGGTAAAGCGGCGAACTGTTTAGGTTAAGGCCCGATAACAGGGCATACATATTTTTAGACAGGCTTTGGAAATGCTCGCGCTGATGGTCGATAACCGCAGTTTCGCTGATGTGGCGGCTATCGTATTTCAATTTAGCGAGGTAGGTGGCAAATGTTTTCTGCTGTTTGGGCTGAAGCGTTTTTACCGGGAACGCCGTTAATGCAGCCAGTAATTCGCCCGATTTGCTTTTGGCCAACTCGGCATTGCTGTTTACCAGGGCCTCTTTCAGGCTGATGTAATGCGCGGTTACTTTGTCAACGCTGTTTATCTGCTGGGCGTTAACGGTTACGATGCCAAATGCGAGGATGATGCTAAAAAAAAGTGCTTTCATGATTTTGTCTCTAAATTCTATAAAATCGCCTATATCAAATATACGAATTACTTGTTTTTATATTGCCTGATGATTTCCTTGCAACCGGCTTCAATCAGTTTAAAAACAGGTGCAAATTGTGCGTCGTCGTAATAGGGGTCGGGGACTATCTTATCGCCCAATAGCATCTTCACCTTTTCGCGGTCTGCGTTGTTGCGTGCTTTTGCTAATATATCGCTCAGATTGCTTTTGTCCATCACCAGTATCAAGTCGAACTCGTTGAAATCGCTCGTGCGGAACAAGCGGCAAACTTGTTTGCTAATATCTACCCCCTGATCGGCCGCAGCGCGGATGGAGCGCCTATCGGGCGGGGAGCCTACGTGCCAGTGCCCCGTACCTGCCGAATCGACTTCCCAATCCAACCCTTCCTTATCGGCCAGGTGCTGCATGACGCCCTCTGCCAGCGGCGAACGGCAAATATTGCCCAGGCAAACCATTAGTATCTTCATTTTAGTTGGAAAGTTTTAAGGTTGTAACGTTGGAAAGTTGTAAGGTTACCACAAGAGCGTTTAATTTATAGAACCTTAAAACTTTCCAACCTTACAACGGTGTTTAACTAAAAAGTTGATTCAACACTCCCGCCAGCCTTACGCCGCCTTGCAGCAGGCGTTGGTTTACGGTGGCTATGAATTTAAAATTGTAGGTGTAGCCGCTTATCTTATCGCCGTCTTTACTGTAAGCGTAAATGTCCTGGCAAATAGCGTTCGATTCGTATAGCCATTGAGCGATAGGGGCCTTTTGCCACTCGGCGCGTTGTGCTGCAGTGGTATGGTTTATCTCAGCGGCGTATTCGGTGAAGCTCATCTGCTGGAAATCTATCAATTGCGAATCCCAGATGGTGTGCAGGTTGGTTGGGTTGTTGAACCAGGTAACCTTTACGTCGTTGCCGCCTTTATCAAAGCTATGCGCAGTGTGCATCGGCTGGTGTATATCCTCAACCAGGTGTATCAGCATGTGCAGGCAGAATGATTTCTGATTTTTGCCCAGGGTCTTTTTCTTCAGTTCGCCAATCAAAAAGTTCAATTTGGTGTAGGCATCGGTAACGGTATCCTGCGCCAGGTAGGCTTTAATTTCGGGCAGGGTGTAGCCTTTATCCAGATTTACATAGTGCCAAACCTCGGTGAATTTGTACTCGGGATTAGAACGCTCGAAATCGGCCCAGTTGCCGGCCAGTGCCAGCGACTCATCGCCCAGGATGGCTTTGATGGCGGCCTTGGTTTTTGGCGTAAGGTAACTGTAAGCAATTTGCCCGGTAATGCGGTGCCCCTGTGTGCCCCATGCCATACATTGCACGGGCAGGTAAAATGTGGCTGCTAAAAGCAGTGTTTTGAATAGGTTTTTCATTTTTATAACGGTTTTGGATTACAGGTAGTGCGTTTTATTAAGCGTGCATTAAAAGGGATAACGCTTGAGGTTGGTAAAAATTGAATTCTTGAATCAGCTTTTTGGCTCAGCTTAAAAACTTCTTCGTAATTGCCGGAGCGGAAACAGCCGCCCTCGTTTTTATAACTGAAATCGGCATTGCAAAAAAGGCCCTTAAGGCGCAGGGTATCGTTCTTTTGCGTGTACACGCCTTTGGCGTACTCTCCCCACTGCCCGTTCTTTACGCAGCTATCCGGGTAGCCGCCGTTGGCTTTGCTGAAGGAATTAACACTGACGAAGAACGAATCGCAACTGAAGCGGAAGTGGTACAAGGAGTAGTTGAGCAATTTTTTCTGTAATGCCGAAGTATCCTGCTGCCATTCGCCCTGTAGGGCTGCTACGCCCGGCCCCTGCATATTGGGGTTAAACCTGCAAGCAGTTAAGCCGAAGGCCATTATTAAGGTAAAAGATAAAAGGTAAAAGGCGAAAGGTCTTTGCATGTGCCGTTAAGGATTTAAAGCCCTCTCGAATGGAGAGGGCTTATCTTTTACTCCTCCGTTAGCTAACGGAGGCTGAGGACTTATTTCAGCCCGCCTATCATATCTTCGGGGCGCACCCACTGGTCAAATTGCTCGTTGGTAAGGTAACCTAAGCCAACGGCCGTCTCGCGCAGCGATTTATTTTCTTTCAGCGCGGTTTTAGCAATTTTTGCAGCAGCATCGTACCCGATGTGCGGATTAAGCGCGGTTACCAACATCAGTGAGTTTTCGAGGTGTTTTTTAATGCCTTCGTAATTCGGTTCGATGCCAATGGCGCAATGGTCGTTGAACGATACGCAGGCATCGCCGATAAGGCGGGCTGACTGCAAAAAGTTTGCTGCCATTACGGGTTTAAATACATTCAACTCGTAATGTCCGTTGCTGCCGCCTATAGAGATGGCTACATCGTTGCCCATTACCTGTGCTGCTACCATGGTTACTGCTTCGTTTTGGGTTGGGTTAACCTTGCCCGGCATAATGGATGAACCCGGTTCGTTATCGGGGATGTGTATTTCGCCGATGCCCGAGCGCGGACCCGAAGCCAGCATGCGGATATCGTTGGCAATCTTCATCAGCGATACGGCTATTTGTTTCAATGCCCCGTGGCTTTCTACGATGGCATCGTGCGCGGCCAAAGCTTCGAATTTATTCTCGGCAGTGATGAACGGCAAGTTGGTGAACTGGGCAATATATTCGGCTACCTTCACATCGTAACCTTTTGGCGTGTTGATGCCAGTACCTACTGCGGTGCCACCAAGGGCCAGTTCGCTCAGGTGTTCAAAGGTATTGCGTAAGGCTTTCAGACCATGGTTCAGTTGCGATACATAGCCCGAAAACTCCTGGCCCAGGGTAAGCGGCGTAGCATCCATCAGGTGGGTACGGCCTATTTTTACCACGGCTTTAAAGGCTTCGCTTTTGGCCTGCAGCGTATCGCGCAGTTTTTCGATGCCGGGGATGGTGACATCGATTAATATTTTGTAAGCGGCAATGTGCATTGCCGTAGGGTAAGTATCATTTGATGATTGCGATTTGTTTACATCATCATTAGGGTGGATAAAGGTTTTGCCTTCGCCCAAAGTATTGCCTGCCAATACATGGCTACGGTTGGCTACCACCTCGTTTACGTTCATGTTTGATTGCGTGCCCGAGCCGGTTTGCCATATTACCAGCGGGAATTCGCCATCCAGCTTGCCTGCTAAGATCTCGTCGCATACGGCGGCAATCATATCGCGTTTTTCGGCAGGGAGTACGCCGCAATCGGTATTGGTGTAAGCGGCGGCTTTCTTTAAATAAGCAAATGCTTCGATGATTTCCTTCGGCATAGAAGCCTCGGGGCCAATTTTGAAGTTGTTGCGGCTGCGTTCGGTTTGTGCGCCCCAGTATTTGTCGGTCGGTACCTGTACCGCGCCCATGGTATCATATTCGGTTCTGAAACTCATATGGATATATTTGTTTTGCGGGGCAAATTTAGGGTTTTAAATGTGTTTGAGTTAAATTTTAGTAATATTGCTATAGGCAATTGACAAGTTATGGAAACGGAAATACCAGAAAGGTTAATGATAGACCAATACCTTACGGGAATTGATATTTTAGGCTTACCAAATATTGGAACATTACCAATAAATCTTAGCAGTGATCAAAAGAAACATTTAATTATCACTGGTAGAAATGGATCTGGTAAAACTACATTTTTAAACGCATTACGAAACTTCGTTGGTGATATCCTTGGACCTCAAGGTGTAATGTATTTTACGGCGTTGAAGGCTCTGAGGAATACCACTATAACCGCCGCTAACAATCATTTGATCCAAAACGAAACTGACCAAAAACAAAGATTCATTAACAGATACAAAATATTTGCAACTTTTTCGAGCCCCGGGACGGCATCGAACGCAATTAATAATAGGAACTTTTTATTTACCACTTTTGAGGCAAAACGAATAACGGCTTTCGCGAAGCCTAAAAGTATTTCGGTGTTAGAGTTACGCCCACGGCTTGCTCAAAATCCGAATTTGCGAGAAGTTTTTCTTCAATATATCGTAAATAAGAAAGCAGAACAATCGTTCGCAAGGGATGACAACGATACCTTGTCTGTTCAACAAATTGAAAAATGGTTTAGTACTTTTTTGCATCAGTTAAAAGTACTCTTCGAAGATGAGACCCTCCAGTTGATTTTTGACAGGAAATCTTTTAATTTTTCTATAAAATTGAAAGATAAAGCCGCCTTTGATTTTAATCAAATGTCAGATGGATATGCAGCCGTTTTTACAGTTGTAACTGAAATAATTTTGAGAATGGAAGCGAACGATAGGCCAGAATTTGATTTGCCAGGAATAATATTAATAGATGAAATTGAAACTCATTTGCATGTTGATTTACAAAAGAAAATCTTACCTTTTTTAACTGCATTTTTCCCCAATCTACAATTTATAGTGACAACCCATTCTCCATTTGTTATTACGTCCTTAAATAACAGCGTGATTTGTGATTTGGAAAATAAAATTGTGGTTAATGATTTAAGTGCATATTCATATGACGCAATTATTGAAAGTTATTACAATTCCGATAAATATTCAGAGCAACTAAAAATAAATTTAGAACGTTATGAAAAGTTGTTAATTAATAAAGCATCGTTATCTGAAACAGAAAATACCGAGTTGCTCGAACTATCAAGATACTTTGATGGTATTCCTAAACATTTAGCAAAAGAATTACAGGCAAAATTGGTGCAACTTGAATTAGATTATAGCAGATAATGATTAATATAACAAAATCCCAACCAGGTCCTATTGAACTTTTAACTGCGAGAAATTATAACATTCCAGAGGTTGTGGAAGCTCTCAAGGTCGATTCGCATGATAAGTGTTATATATGCGAAAGAAAAAATCCAAGCTCAATAGAAATCGAACATTTCGTATCCCATCAAGGAAATCGCGTACTACAATTAGACTGGAATAATTTATTTTTTGCATGCAGGCATTGCAATAATAGTAAAAGCACTAATTACGATAACATGTTAAATTGCACTTTGCCAGCAGACGACATCGAAGGCTTTATTAACTTCAAATTTATACCTTTCCCAAAGGAGTACCCTCAATTTGATGCCATAGATACAAGTCAAAAGACGCTTAATACAATAAGCTTGTTGGAAAAAGTTTACATAGGCGAGACTGCTCAAAAAAAACTGGAAGCTTCCTATTTGAGAGACAATCTACTCGACGAGATTTTGGATTTTCTTTTTCTCATACGAGAATATTTTAAGCAGGCAGAACCAAATTATAAAAATAACTTGCTTGCCAAAATTGGAGCTCAATTATATCAAAGTTCAGCGTATACCGCTTTTAAAAGGAGATACGTAAGAGATAAATATATGGCGGAATTCGGCCACTTTCTTCCTTAGATTTTTTAAAGATTTATTTTATTAGCAGCTATCCATGCATCAAGATTATTCACTTTCTCCGCATTATCCTTCAACCATTTTACGCTCTCCGGTTTAGCACTTTGGCTGATATAGCGGGCAAAAGCGGGCATATTGTCCGTTGAAGCCAGGGCCTTAAAATAAGTAGCTAAGGATTGCCAAAAAGCATATTTTTCAACAGGGATATTACCGATTGCATCGAAGACCGCTTTAAGTTGCGCCGCTAATAAATCTGCCGGCGCAGCATATTTCCTGGTTGCAAAAGCCGCAAGTGTTTTCGCGAATATCTTATTGCCGGGGTCTGCAAGGTTGGTAACGAGGGATACACTTAAATCGGGCTCCGGTTTTAAAACGCCGCCCTGCAATATGTTCTGTAAGTTGCTATAAGCCTCGGTACTGCGGGCGGTATTAGGCTCCTGTATCAGGAAACGACAAAACCCAAAGGTTGCTTCGGCACGCTTGTTTTGATGAAAGGCCGATAGGGCGTACATGCGGGCACTGCCGGCATCGCTGCTGTCCCGTTTCATGGCATCGGCAAATGTACATTCAGCATCATTATATCGCTTCCCTTTGAAATACGCTATCCCCAAATTGTAATAGATACGTTGGTTGCTGCCATCGGCTTTTATGGCATTTTGATACGCCGTAACGGCGTTAGGCAATTGACTGCTGGCCTGGTAAATGCTGCCCATCAGGCTGTAGGCCATGGCGGTAAATTTGGGGTTTGGGCCATGGGTTGCTTTTTCTATATATGGCAAGGCCTCCGCATTTTTCCCCGCAGAGAAAAGCGTAAAGGCCATTTGATAATTGGCTTGTATATTATCGGGGTCTGCGGCTAAAGCGGTTTTGTATTTGTCGGCAGCTTCGGCGTATTTCTTTTGGGTATTCAGTTCGATGCCTTGTTTGATCAGATCGGGCACACTGGTATCCTGCGCAGATACGCCCACGGTCGTTGCTGAAATACAAATAGAAAGGATAAGCCTCAGATATATCTTCATCGTTAAAATTCCCGTTTGGTTGCCTGCATCCAAGTATCGAAAGCGGTAAGTTCTTTGTCATGCTCTTTAAACCAGGCAACGTTTTCGTCCTTGTAAACGCTTAGGCTTATATAACGCGTAAAGGCCGCCATATTGCCCGATTTGGCAAGGCTCGCAAAAAAATCCGAATAATAAGAAGCAACGAATGGTTGGTCTTTATCGTTGGTGATGGTATGCGCCACCGAGAACAGCGATGTTAATTGCAAAGTGAGCGAATCTAAAGCCGATAAGCCTTTTTTATCAGTGGTAGCGGCCATTACGGATAGGGGCAACATCAGGTTGCCGGGGTTTTTGTCGTCGGGGTTGTAGGTAATATTCACGGTTTTGTCGCCCGTGCGCTTTATGCCGTTGTTGATGATTGCTTTTATATAAGCCATTGCTTCTGCCGAGCGCTGTGTTTGTGGCTCTATGAGCAAGAAGTTGCACCAGGCCAATAGCGAGGCACCTAATTTATTCTGCTTGTTGGCTGCCAAAGCAAACGCACGCTGGCTGCTGGCATGTTTAGGGTTCAGTTTAATGGCATTTATAGCCGAGGCCTCCGCGTCGGCATACTTGCCCTGCCGTAAGTATGATATAGCCAGATTGAAGTGCAGATTCTGGAAATCGGGGAAGGCGATTATCCCCTGCTTGTAATAGGCCACGGCTTTTTCGTAATCTTTCTCGTCGTCATAAATACTTGCCAGCAGATCGTAAGCTTCGCCGGAATCGTGCCTCGCTGCGAGTTTTTCCAGGAAGGGTATGGCTTCTTTCTGCCTGTTTATAGTAACAAAAGTAAAAGAAAGTTCATATTGTGCCGAAGAGTTGTCAGGGTCCAGAGCCAAAGCTTCCTTATATTTTTTTATCGCATCGTCGTATTTGCCTTCATCGTGCAGGGTGATGCCTTCTTTTATCAAGGCTTTAGCTTTGTCGTGATCCTGGGCGTAGCCGACTAAGGAGCCGAAAACGAACGCCAATAGCAATAAGGTTTTGTATAGGGTTTTCATACAATAAGGTTTACGATGTTAATAATACCTATAAGATGCGAGAAGTAGAAGCATTCCATAAAGTTTCTGATAAAATAAATGCGGTGCCTAACGGAATACAGTCCCTGTAATTTAACTTGTTTTTAATTGTGTTGAAACATTATTTCTAATTTTCTCTTTAACCTTCTATATAATTTCTCATTTTCGCTTTCGTTTAAAGAAGAATTTTTTACCTATGAAGTTTGTGTTCCGTGCTGCCTGCGCAGCCACCTTGTTCTTGTTCTCCGCATGTTCCTCAGATACTGCCAAAAAAAAAGCGGAGGCTGCCAGCGCTGCGGCCCCCTTTAACCCTGCCGGTTTATTAAAATACGATCCCAAAAACGCCGATAAGAAGATAGACGAATTTATGCAGCACCTGCATAAGGTAAGTGGCTTTAACGGCAACGTACTGGTAGCCAAAAAAGGTAAGATAATTTATGAGAACACTTTTGGCTGGGCAAATCATTTGCTGCGCGATAGCCTGAAATTGGGCTCGCAGTTCGAGCTGGCATCCGTCACCAAAACCATGACGGGTACCGCCATTATGCAACTTTGGGAACAGGGTAAAATAAAGCTGGACCAGAACGTAAAAGAGTTCTTTCCGGATTTTCCTTACGAGGGCATCACTATCCGCCTGTTGCTGGAGCACCGCTCGGGCATGATGAATTATGTTTATTTTTTAGATGGTATATATCGCGGCGAACATCTTAACCAAAGCAAGGGCCTTACCAATGCCGACGCCATGGCCATGATAGCCAAATATAAGCCGGCGCGTTACATCGCCCCTGATAAAAAATTCCATTACAACAATTCCAACTTTATGGTGCTTGGTGCCATTATAGAAAAGGTTACGGGTAAAACCTATGCCAATTATATGATGGAGAACGTATTCAAGCCTGCCGGCATGCTGCATACTGCGGTGTACTCTAAAGCCGTGTACGATAAGATACCTGTTGATGTGGTAGGGCACGACAGGAACAGCTGGCGATACTCTGTCGCGCAAAACTACCTCGATGGCCCTGTAGGCGATAAAGGCATTTACAGCACCGTTGGCGATCTCTACATTTTCGACCAGGCGCTGCGCGCAGGTAAGTTGATAAAGCCAGCCACGCAGGATTCGGCCTATACGCCGCGTAACCCTATGATACGCGGGCATTTTAGTTATGGCTACGGCTGGCGTATATTTAATGCGCCGGGGCAACAGGTAATTTACCACACCGGTTGGTGGCACGGTTTCAGGCACATATATTTGCGCGATATGAAGAACGACGTTACCATTGTATTATTGGGCAACGTGGTAAACGGCAGCCTGTTGCACCTGGATGATTTGTTTAAGATTACCGGCATGCCGGTAGTACGCAAAGGGGCCTATAACGGCGCGGGCGATACGGAGGAAGATTAAGCTGCGGATGTGCAGATGTGCAAATTTCAGATTTGCAGATGAAGCTGCGAGCTATGGTATTCGTTAACGCAAGCAATAGAATAAATTAAATAATAACCTTATAAAGCAGTTAAGTTTGAGCGTTGTGCTTTTCATTTGCACATCTGCACATTGAAATCTGCACATCTACAACACCATGTTTGATAAATTAATGGAAGCCCAGCAAAAGGCTGGCGAAGTAAAACAGAGACTGGACGCGATAAGTGTAACCGGCAGCGCCGAGGGCGGCAAAATTACCGTACAGGCCAATGGCAATAAGGTGGTACAATCGGTTACTATTGATGAGGCATTTTTAAAGGAGGCGGATAAAGAAGAATTGGAAGAGCTACTGGTTATTGCCATTAACAAAGCCATGGAGCAGGCCGATAATGTTAGCCAAAGCGAAATGGCCGCCATGACCAGCGCTATGTTTGGTGGTATGGGCGGCTTGTTTGGCAAATAGTATTGCGGATATGTAATATTACCGTTAAATAGGTTGCACGTTTAAACATCTATCCGGTTAATTTGTAATTTGGGCACTTAATTCAATCGCTTATGAAAGTTACCTATTTGGGCCAATCGACCATTGAGCTGGTGGCCGACGGCAAAAAACTATTATTCGACCCGTTTATTACGTATAACGAACTGGCTAAAGGCATCGTAGATGTTGCCAGCCTTAAACCCGATTACATCCTGGTATCGCACGGCCACGGCGACCACGTTGCGGATCTGGTGCAGGTGCAAAAACAAAGTGGTGCCAAAGTAATCTGCATTGCAGAAATTGCCGGCTGGCTGGGTAAGCAAGGCATTGATAATGTGCATGGCATGAATATTGGCGGAGGATTCAATTTTGATTTTGGCCGTGTTAAGATGGTAAACGCGGTACACTCAAGCGCGCTGCCCGATGGCAGCAACGGCGGCAACCCGGCGGGCTTCGTGATATCCTCGGAGGGGAAGAAAATATACTTTGCAGGCGATACTGCGCTCACCTACGATATGAAACTGTTGGAAGACGAGAACCTCGACTGGGCGTTCTTACCGATCGGCGATAACTACACCATGGGTGCAGATGATGCCATCAAAGCCGCTGCATTCATCAACTGCAAAAACATTATCGGTATCCACTATGATTCGTTCCCGGTTATCAAGATTGATAAAGAAGAAGTAAAAGAAAAATTTATCAAAGCAGGGCTTAACCTTAAGCTGCCTGCAATAGGAGAGAGCCTGGATTTGTAAAAAACCAAAACGGCCCCGCAATTTGCGGGGCCGTTTTGCATAAAACTATTTATTAAATCACAGTTCCGCTTGGGATAATGGCGCGTTTCTTAACGATAACGATGCCATCTACAACCGTGTAGGTTGGGAAATCGCCATCGGGCAGTTTTCCGCCGCAATTGATTTTTACATCGTCGCCGATGTAGGTGTTCTTATCTATGATCGCATTGCGGATAGTACACCTGTCTCCGATACCCATTATGGGTTCCCCGGCTGCTTTGGCTACTGCTATCTCTTCTAAAGTTTGATAGTTGTCGCTGCCCATTACGTAGCAACTTTCTATTGTAGTATAAAGGCCAACACGGGTACGAATGCCCACAATGGAGCGGCTGATCAAACTCGCGTTGATGATACAACCATCAGCAATTATCGACCTGTCTAAATGCGTGCCCGATATTTTGGTAGGCGGCAGCATGCGCGCACGGGTATAGATGTGGTTTTTATCGAACAGGTTAAACTGCGGGATATCATCGGTAAGGCCAAGGTTAGCATCAAAGAAAGATGGGATAGTACCGATATCTGTCCAATAGCCTTCGTATTGGTAGCTTACTACCTTGTGGCCTTCAATAGATTGCGGGATGATTTCTTTACCGAAGTCGGTATGGTCGTTACCTTCCAGTAAATCGTAAAGCAGTTTGCGGTTAAATATGTAGATACCCATAGATGCCAGGTAAATACGGCCCTGGGCTTTCATTTCGGGGCTCACTTCTGATACCCAATTCTCGAAACCGCTTTTCGGTTTTTCGATGAAAGAGGTAATGAGGTTTTCGTCGTCGGTTTTCAGGATACCGAAGCCGGGAACATCGTTCACATGCACCGGGATGGTGGCAATGGATATATCTGCCTTTTTCTCGATATGCTGTTTGATCATTTCGTCAAAATCCATCTGGTATAGCTGGTCGCCCGATAGGATAAGCACGTATTCAAAATCGTGTACGCCCAGGTGGTGCAAGCTTTGCCTTACTGCATCGGCAGTGCCCTGGAACCAACCTGCGCTGGTAGGGGTTTGCTCGGCAGCCAAAATATCTACAAAAGCCGTGCTGAACGTGCTAAAGTGATAAGTGTTTTTGATGTGCTTGTTAAGCGATGCCGAGTTGAACTGCGTAAGCACGAATATCCTGTCGATACCCGAGTGGAGGCAGTTAGAGATCGGTATATCTACCAACCGGTATTTACCCGCAATAGGTACTGCCGGTTTTGAGCGTGTGAGTGTTAGCGGTGCTAACCGGCTGCCCTGGCCGCCGCCAAGTACAATGCTTATTACTTTTGATGTCATATCGTAGGAGTTAAACTTTCGTATAGGTCAATATATTCTTTTGCCGAGCGGCCCCACGAAAAATCGAGGCCCATCATTCGCTTACGCAGTAGTGTCATTTTCTTGGTATCGCTGTATAGCTCAACAGCACGGGTTATGGAAGTGCTAATATCATCCACACTTACATTGTTGAAGCGGATACCGTAGCCGTTCTCATCGCCAAAATCGATAACGGTATCGGCTAAACCGCCGGTGGTACGCACTACCGGGATGGTGCCATAGCGTATGGCGTATAACTGGTTAAGCCCGCAAGGCTCCACGCGCGATGGCATCAGCAGGAAATCGGCCCCGGCGTATATCAAATGCGCCAGCGATTCGTCGTAACCGATAAACACATTGCAGTTTTGCGGGTAAAAATCTTTGAGTTTTTGCAAGGCCATTTCGGTTTCGGTATCGCCGGTGCCTAAAATCAGGAAGGTTACCTCGTCGCCATGTTGCTGTATGCTGCGCTCGATGGCGGCGGGCAATACATCGGCCCCTTTTTCTATCACCAAACGGCCTATGAATACGATAAGCGGTTTATCTGCCGAAAGGTGGAAACGGGTGCAAAGAGCCTCCTTGTTTTTTTGCTTGCCTTTATTTACGGTCGTCAACGAGAATTTGTTTGGTACCATAGGGTCGCTGGCAGCATCCCAAACATCGGTATCTATGCCGTTGATAATGCCGTAGCCCTTTTGCCTTTCTACGTAAAACAGGTATTCGAGCCCGTTGGAGTTGATGGTAAGCTCGCGCAGGTAATTTGGCGATACAGTGGTGTAGCGCCAGCAGCATTTTACAGCGCAGGCCAGCGGGTTTATACCGCCATTCCAATCAAGCAGGCCGGTTTTGTAAAAATCTATCTCGGGCAGCAGGTTCAGCCTTTCCCAGCCGAAGGCGCCGTGGTACTGCCCGTTGTGTATAGTAAATATAGTGGGGATATGCGCCAGCCGTTTGTACAAAGCCGAGTGGTACATCATGAATGGAATAAGCCCGGAGTGATGGTCGTGGCAATGTATCAGATCGGGCGTTTGGCCGCTCCAGTTTATCCAATCTAAAAAACATATCTGGAACGCCAGGAACTGGTCCAACTCATCGGGGTAGCTATAGATGTTCTCTCGATCCAGCAGGCCGGGTACCTTTATCATGAACAGCTCGAAGCCCAGCTTATCGGTGGTTTCCTTTAATACCTCGAAGTATATGCGGCGCGTACCCAGTAGCGTAGTGCCCTGGAAAACCATATCGAAAGTATTCTCGTGCACGAATTTGCGGTTGTAAAACGGCATTACCACAGCGGCATTTTGCCCCGCCTGGTTTTGGTATTTAGGCAATGCGCCAACTACATCTGCAAGCCCCCCAACCTTGGCAATGGGGTAGCATTCGGCACTCAGGTGGAAAATTCTCATTCGGTATTATATAGTGGTTAAGGTACTAAACATTTATTCAATTGAACAAACATATAATTTGAAAAATCTGTTTAAAATGCTGTTATTATTTAATTAAAACACGCGGTTAATTACCAGATCGATATTTATCAGAAATAGACAGTAGGTTTTGTTGCGGATTTGGCAACAGGGTAGTATAAAGTGACTGAGCTTTTTAAAAATGATGCTTTAAAAAGCAATTTCGCAGGCCAGGAGCGATGATTTTAACACACCGGGTATCTCGTAAGTTTGCTGATAGAGGCCGGATGCATCAAGGGTAAGCAGGGTCGTATTTTTATTTTCGGGGTCTATCATGAAGTATTCTTTAACGCCTGCTTTTTCGTAAAGGGCACGTTTGCGCTTGGTATCATAGGCACGATTTGAGGAAAGAATTTCGATGATAAGCGAAGGTGCACCATGAACACCGTTGGTTCCTACGATATCGCCAACCTCATTCAAAACCACGAACAGGTCAGGCTGAACCACCGATTGTTGCTCTCCAATATAAACATCAAAAGGAGCACTCAATAACGTTCCAACCGGGTTATTCTGTAAAAACTGGAATAGCAAAGAAGTAAGTTTAATTACAAGAAGCTGATGTTCCCGGGATGGTGCTGGCGACATAATCAATTCGTTAAAAATCACTTCACAGCGCGTACCCTCCGGCAACATGCGGTAAATATCAACCGCTGTACGCGGTATCTCTGGTATTACCTGTTGATATTTATGTTTTTCATTCATAACCCTTTTACAAAGCGCTTCACACAAATATAACGATTGCAATAATTAAACCATAGTAAAGAAGCTCTTTCAGAATTTTTAACGTTCGGTGCATCTACATTTTAGTTTTAGAATTTAGGCTTTAGAATTTTATTATCAATGCGCTTCCAACCAATTCACCCCGGTACCAATTTCTACCATAATAGGTACTTCGGTTTTGATGGCGTTTTTCATGTTCTCTAATATGATAGGTTTTACAATTTCCACTTCGTAATGTGGCACATCAAACACCAACTCATCATGCACCTGCATGGTCATGCGGGCATCCAGCTTTTGGGCCTTAAATTCGCGGTGGATGTTGATCATCGCTATTTTGATCATATCTGCAGCCGAGCCCTGGATAGGTGCGTTGATAGCATTTCGCTCAGCAAAGCCGCGTACGGTTTGGTTGGCCGAGTTGATATCGCGCAGGTAACGGCGGCGGCCCATCAGCGTGGTTACGTAACCATTTTCACGGGCAAAGTTCATGGTATCGGCCATGTATTGTTTAATGCCGGGGTATTGGGCAAAATAGTTTTCGATGATGTCGGCCGCTTCTTTCCTTGGGATGCCCAGATTCTGCGAAAGCCCAAATGCCGATTGCCCGTAAATGATACCGAAGTTTACCGCTTTGGCGTTGCGGCGCTGTGTGCTGTCGACTTCATCCAAACCGATACCATATACTTTGGCCGCGGTTGCCGTGTGGATATCGATATTGTCAACAAATGCCTGGCGCATGTTCGGGTCTTTGCTTATCTCTGCGATTATTCGCAGCTCTATCTGCGAATAATCCGCCGAAACGATGATGTGGTTCTCATCGCGCGGAATAAAGGCTTTCCTTACTTCGCGGCCACGTTCGGTACGGATGGGGATATTTTGCAGGTTAGGGTTGTTGGAGCTTAAACGCCCGGTGGCTGCCACCGCCTGGTTGTAACTGGTGTGGATGCGACCCGTTTTTGGGTTCACCATAGTCGGCAGGGCATCTACATAGGTAGACTTTAGCTTTTGTAACTGGCGGAAATCTAATATATCGCGCACGATATCGCTCTTGGCAGCAAGGGACAGCAGCACATCCTCCCCGGTTTGGTATTGCCCGGTTTTGGTTTTTTTGGCTTTAGGGTCAAGCAGTAGTTTTTCGAAGAGTACCTCGCCCAGTTGCTTTGGCGATGCAATGTTGAAGCGAACGCCGGCTTTCTCGTAAACAACTTTCTCCAGCTTGGCGATGTCGGTTTCCAGTTCCTTGCTGAACTCTTTTAGCGTTTCGTGGTCTATGCGAACGCCTTCGTGCTCCACATCGGCCAGTACATATATCAGGGGGTTCTCAATCTCGTTCAGCAGTTTTTCGGCGCCTACTTCTTTTATCTTTGGCTCGAAGATGGTTTTCAGCTGCAGGGTAACATCGGCATCTTCGGCCGCGTAATCTTTTATTTTTTCGATTTCCACATCGCGCATGGTACCCTGGTTTTTACCTTTGGGGCCAATGAGCTCTGTAATGGAAACAGGCTTGTAGTTAAGGTAGTTTTCCGACAGGATATCCATATTGTGGCGGGTGTCCGGGTCGATGACGTAATGCGCCATCATGGTATCGAAGAGTTTGCCCTTTATTTCTACGCCGTACCACTTCAGCATCAGTATATCGAACTTGAGGTTCTGCCCAATCTTGCCAATCTTTTCATCCTCCAGCACGGGCTTAAATTCGGCTACTATCTTCAGTATCTCCTGCTCATCTACCGGTACGGGAACGTACCAGGCCTGGTAATGCTTCACCGCGAAGGAAAGACCCACCAATTCGCACTGATTGGCATCGGTACCTGTGGTTTCGGTATCGAAACAGATGCTCTCCTGTTGTTTAAGAATGGCTATAAGCTCGGCGCGTTTCTCGAATGTATCGGCTAAGATATATTCGTGCTCAACCGTGTTGATGTTTTTTACATCGGGTTGGTTGGGGGCTTCGTAAACGTCCTGCACATCTACGGTAAGCGTGGTGCGTGCACCTGCAACAGGCTCGCCAAAAAGGTCGGTTTGTACAGATACGGCGCGCGTTTCGGTAATGCTGAAGTCATCGCCAAACACACGGCGGCCCAGCGTACGGAACTCCAGCTCGGCAAAAAGCGGCTCCAACAGGTCTTTGCTTGGGGCGCACATTTCCAGCCCTGCCTCATCAAGTTCTACCGGGGAATTGAGGTTGATGGTGGCGAGGCGTTTGGACATCAGACCCTGCTCGGCAAAAGCCTGCACGTTCTCGCGCAGCTTACCTTTCAGTTCGTGGCTATGGGCAATAATGCCTTCCACCGAGTCGTATTGTTTGATTAGCGTTTTAGCCGTTTTTTCGCCAACACCGGGGATGCCGGGGATGCCATCCACTGCATCGCCCCAAAGGCCAAGGATATCTATCACCTGCTCGGGGCGCTCTATCTCCCATTTCTCCAGCACTTCTTTTACGCCCAATATCTCCATCTCGTTACCCATACGGGCAGGTTTGTAAATGCGGATATTCTCGGACACCAGCTGCGCAAAATCCTTATCGGGTGTCATACAGTAAACCTGGTAGCCTTTGGCTTCGGCTTTTTTGGCGAGGGTGCCTATGATATCGTCGGCCTCGTAACCATCAGATGTGATGAGCGGTATGTTGAACCCCAGCACCACTTTAAATATATAGGGGAGGGCCTTGCTCAGGTCCTCGGGCATGCTTTCGCGGTGGGCCTTGTAGGCCGCAAATTCGGTATGGCGTTCGGTAGGTGCTTCGGTATCAAAAACTACCGCCATGTGGGTGGGCTTTTCTTTCTTCAATACATCCAGCAGGGTATTGGTAAAGCCCATTACGGCCGAGGTATTCAAGCCGCCCGAAGTAAAGCGCGGGGTTTTGCTCAATGCGAAATGCGCCCGGTAAATAAGGGCCATGCCATCCAATAGAAAAAGCTTCTTCATTTTATTTGATTACACCGATTATTTTTTTTGACACCGATTGCACAGATTTAAATGATTTCACCGAATAACGGCGATAGCTTCAAAAATCGGTTCTCGATGTATGTTTTCAAAAGTACGATTAATGTTTACGAACAGCCAAGATATGCCTATCAAAAAATCAGCATTCACTTTTATCTGTGAAATCATTTTAATCGGTGTAATCGAAATTATCTAAAAGAACAGTGCGGTACGTGGTCGTTCACCATGCCGGTTGCCTGCATAAAGGCGTAGCATATGGTGGTGCCGAAGAATTTGAAGCCGCGCTTTTTCATGTCTTTGGATATCGCATCAGATTCGGGCGTGCTTACCTGCGGGCCATGGTAGGTAGTAATAGGCTTACCATCGGGCATAAAGCTATACAGGTAATTATTGAACGAGCCGAACTCCTTTTGTACATCCAAAAATAATTGCGCATTGCGTATGGCAGAAGACACTTTGAGGCGGTTGCGGATAATGCCCGCATCCTGCAATAAACGCTGCTGGTCTTCTTCGGTAAAAGCCGCTACTTTTTGTACATCAAAATTTGCGAAAGCATTACGGTAGCCATCGCGCCGGCGCAAAATGGTTATCCAGCTAAGGCCGGCCTGCGCAGCTTCAAGGATTAAAAACTCAAAAAAGATTTTATCATCGTGCGTGGTTTTGCCCCATTCTTTATCGTGATATTCCATGTAAAGCGGGTCCGTTCCGCACCAGCCGCAGCGGGTTATTTCCTGGGTAGAAGGCATTTTATTTCGGCTTAATTTGTGCAGGCTAAATTAGCAATAAAAATATATTTTGCTAATATTTTTAGATTTTGATATCGGGTGTAATAAAGATTCTCGGCTTAACTGAATCGAGTTGCTGTGACTAATTCGGATTGAATGGCTTTGTTTCGGTAATCAGCCTGAATTTATTTATATGCTTCTCTTGCAAAACACTAATGACTCTTTTAATTAACGAATATTCAGTATATCGGTCGGCTTTTAAAGCAACCCTCAGCGAATACCCTGTGGTTGACTCGCGAACTTGTTTTGCTATTTGTATCCACTCGCCCAACTCATTTTCATCGGCACTTATTTTCATCCCTAATTGATGGTAATATGCTTCGCTCTCAATTTTATAATTGGCCAGATATGATTTTAGATGCGATAAAGGCATACCTATTACCTCCATATTTTCAAAAGTTGCTATTTCAACAGACGAAAATTGCATAGTATGCTTTTTTGCCATATTTATTAAAGTTTGCCGGCGAAGCTCCTTATCTAGAGTTAACATCACCTTTCCCTGGCCAATCAATATTACCCCTTCCCCAAAACCATCAATATCGCAAAAAAAGCCGGTTGACCCTGGCATTTTTAAATTAATCGGTTCGGGATAATTTGAGCGTGCCATGGAAAGGTATAGTAGCAAAAGCAAGAAACCAACGGAGCATACCGCTGCCAGGTCTAAGGGGGAATAAATATACCGGCTGCGTTTGTACACAATCTTAGGTTTGGGCTATAAATTTACCAAATTAATTTTCAGCAAACCAAAGCAAACTGCTTACTGCAAACCGCCAACTGAATTCAACTCATCCCAATACTCCACCGCCCTGCGGTAATGAGGTATTACGATAGAGCCGCCCACTAAATTGGCGATCATAAACACTTCGTTCATTTCGTCGTGCTTTACCCCGGTTTCGTGGCATTTGCCCAGGTGGTATTTGATGCAGTCGTCGCAGCGGAGCACCATGCTGGCTACCAGCCCAAGCATTTCTTTGGTTTTTACATCCAATGCGCCATCGGCATAAGTAGTGGTATCGAGGGCGAAGAATCGCTTGATATTGGTGTTGGCGGTCTCCATTATCCTGTCGTTCATTTTGCTGCGATAGGCTTCAAAATCGTTTATCAGTTGTCCCATTGTGTCGGCGGTTATTTCGTCAATTATTTGCTATTTTATTTAGCATTAAAGTTATAAATGTTTTACCTTTATCCGCTTCATTAACCATAATTTTACGCATTTATTAAAATACCTATGGAAAGCTTATCGCCCAATATCTTCGTTGCCGATATCAACAAAACCATCGAATTTTACACCATCCTGGGTTTCGATTTGGCCATGAGCGTGCCTGAGGTAGGCCCCGATTTTGTTTGGGCCATGATGGTAAAAGGCAACGTAACCATGATGTTCCAGACTATGGAAAGCCTGGGCGAAGAATTGCCCGAGATAAAGCGTACCAACGGCGGTTCGTTGTTACTGTACATTAAGCTAAGTGGTATTCGTGCTTTTTTTGAGGATATAAAAGATAAGGTTACTGTGCTTAAAGGCCTCGAGAAAACCTTTTACGGCGCAACCGAATTCTCCATACTGGATAATAACAGCTATGTTTTAACCTTTGCTGAAGACGAAGCGGAATGATAACATTTAAACGACTGGACCACTTCCACGTTTGCGTGCCGCCCGAAAGATTGGAAGAAGCGCGGCTATTTTACACCGATGTAATAGGGCTGGAGCAGATTTACCGGCCCGACCATCTTTTCTCTTCAGCAGGGTATTGGTTTAACATTGGCGACTTGCAACTTCATATTGGCGTAGAGCCGACCTTGCCGCGTACCATAAGGCATGTTGCGATAGAAGTTGCCGATATTGAGGCAGCAAGACAACACCTGGAAGCAAATGGCGTGGAGCTTGTGGAAGAGCCGGTAATACCCGGCCGCACGCGTTTTGCCTTTATCGATCCTTTTGGCAATCGCATGGAGCTGCTGCAAATAATATAATACACCCGATAGTTGTGGGTTTTATAGTTAAATTAGTGGCCTTTGGGCCGGTTTTTGCTTAATGCTGAGCTATGAAAATACTTACACCCGCTATGCACGGCATTGCCGACTACCTGATTGTAGTATTCTTATGGTCTGCACCAACGTTGTTCGTATTACCTGGCGATCTTGCCAGTATTGTTTATGGCTTGGGTATTGCGCATTTGGCGTTAACCGTCTGTACCGACAATACCGCCGGGATTTTCAGGTTTTTCTCTATGCGTGTACACGGTTTGATGGAGCTGGTACTAGGCGTTTTGCTGCTTGCACTTTCCTTTACCTTGTTGAAATACGACGAACGCGCCAAGCCTTTTTTCATCACCTACGGCGTAATGTTGCTGGTGCTTTCTCTGGTGACTGATTACAGCTATATTAAGCCCGATTTCCGTAAAATCAGAGCTTCAGCTCGATTGCGGGATCCCAATACAGCTCTTTAAAATTCTGCACCTGGTTATCTACAACGATTACCCCCTCGCTGGCGAGCAACTGCTCCATCGTATCGCCGCCAAAATGGAATTTTCCTGTAAGCAAGCCTTGCCGGTTTACTACGCGGTGCGCAGGAACAGGCGGATTGGCGGTGCCCGCGGCCATCATGGCGTAACCAACAACGCGCGATGATTGCTTCGACCCCAGGTACGAGGCGATGGCCCCATAGGAGGTTACCCTGCCTGCCGGTATCAGCCGCACTACATCGTACACGTTATCATAAAAATTATAATCGGCCATTTGCTTTAAAACGAAAACTTAAGGTAATTGATGTTTTTGTTATGCTGCAGGTACTTTTTCTCGTAGTAAGTTTTGATAGATAACACCTCGTCGGCAAATTCCGAGTGGTATAGGTCTTCGGTTTTGGTATGCAGCAGCAAGTTCAATTCTACTATCTTTTCGGCAGTGTACGCATGCAGTCCATCGTTGTCGGTCTTCAAATTTACACAGCCACCTGGTTTTAACAGTACACGATATTTATCTAAAAAACGGGGCGAAGTGAGGCGTTTCTTCTCTCGGCTTAGTTGCGGCTGCGGGTCGGGAAAGGTTATCCATATCTCGTCTACCTCGCCCGGTGCAAAATAATCGGTGAGGTTCTCTATCTGTATCCGCAAAAAGGCAACATTAGGCACGCCATCTTCCAGCGCGGTTTTTGCCCCGCGCCAAATGCGGTTACCCTTATAATCTATACCGATAAAGTTTTTGCCGGGGAACATAGTCGCCAGGTTTACCGTGTATTCGCCTTTGCCGCAGGCAAGCTCCAGCACCACAGGATTATTGTTCTTGAAAAATCCTGTTGCCCAATTGCCTTTGTAGGGCTTGCCGGCATCCAGTTGCAAAACATTATCGAAGGTTTCTATCTCGGCAAAACGCCTTATTTTATCTTTTCCCATAAAAAGGCAAAAATAATAAAATTAATGATGTTGGCCCATGATGGTCAACCGCCCACATGCAGGGGCTTAATATATTGCCCGGCTTGCGCCACCATCTACCTGTATGGTTTGCCCGCTGATGTAGCTTGCTTGTGCGGATGCCAGGAAAGCCACCAGTGCTGCCAATTCGGTCGGCTCGCCAATGCGGCCAAGGGGGATGCTTTTGGCTTTTTCTTTCATAACTTCTTCGGTATCCACGCCTTTGGGGAGGGTGTGTTTTATCCGGTCGGTAAGGATAAGACCGGGTGCCACATTATTTACGGTAATGTTGTAGGGGCCAAATTCGTCGGCCATCATTTTAGCCATGCCAACAACGCCCATACGCATGGCAGTGGATAGCACCGAACCTGCCAGCACCGCCTTTACCGATCCGCTGATGACGTTAATGATGCGACCGCTGCCGGTTTGCTGCATATATGGCAGCACCAATTTACTGGCGCGTGCCACGCTCATCAGGTTAAGGTTAAAGGCTTTCAGCCATTGCTCTTCGTTGATGTTCTCGAATTTATCGAAGGGTGGGCCGCCGGCATTGTTTATCAAAATATCTACCCGCCCGAATTGAGTTACTGCTTGTTTGATAAAAGCTGCTACCTCCTCGGGTTTCGATACATCAACAGTTATTGCCAATACCGGGTTGCCCGTAAGCGCCGTTATTTCAGCGGCAGTTTTATTCAACTCATCAGCATCGCGCGAGCCGATAACCACCGTTGCACCCTCGGCAGATAAAGCCGTTGCGATAGCTTTGCCCAGGCCCTTGCTGGCCGCAAATACCAGGGCCACTTTATTGTGCAGTTTTAAATCCATAGGCTACAATAATAGCCAATTTGAGGTTTTGAGCATCTGTTTAATTATCAATAAAATATCATAAATTAGGAGCCAATTATATTACCAAATTATAAATAAATCATTAAGTATCTCAACGATGTTGGCCGCATGGCCGGTTTATGCCCGTTTGTTTTGCAACCTATAAATTTATGAGAAGAGCCTTTACCTATTTGTGCATTATCCTGTTTATGGCGAGCTGTAAAAAAGACGAGCCGAAAATTACCCCGCCGGATACCGCGCCCGATTTCAATATTTTTGTGGAAGCCAAGTACAATACAGGCAAAATAGGCGCGGATATCTTCCTTACGCAAGATGGCAGTAGTTTTAAAGGCGGCACCGCCGAGCCCGAAACGGATATGAACCTGGTGGCCGGTTTTGCAACCAAAAGCGGCACTGTAGTTAAAGTGGGCGATGTGGTACAAACCAGCAGCGTTACCAGCAACGATTTTTCTAAGCCGGTTGTTTACTCGGTAACAACAGGCGGCACTGTAAAAACCTATACCGTAACTATTGCCAATTTTACCGGCTTGCCCGTGTTCAATATTACAACTGCCAGCCCTGTAGTATCTAAGGACGATTATGTGAACGGCACGCTCAATATCAATACCATGGGCTTGTACGATCAGGACGTGAAAACCATAGAAATGCAGATAAAGGGTCGCGGCAACTCTACCTGGGGGATGCCTAAAAAGCCTTACCGCCTGAAATTCACCAGCAAGAATAAGTTGCTGGGGTTGGCCAGCGCTAAGAATTGGGTGCTGCTGGCCAATTACTCCGATAAAACTTTGATGCGTAACAGCCTGGCCTTTGGCCTTGCGCAATCCCTAAACTCTGACTACGCGCAGCACGGCATATTCGTAGAGGTTTTTATGAATGGCGAATACCTGGGCAACTACACCCTTACCGAACAAGTGGAGATAAACGCCGCCCGCGTAAACATCCCCGAGCTTAAGGCGGCCGACGTAAGCGCAACTGCTGTTACAGGCGGCTATTTGATAGAACTTGACCAGCGTAATGGCGAGATAGTGCATTTCAATACCACAAAAGGCCTGCCCATGAACCTGCGCTCGCCGGAGGTGCCGAATACCGACCAGCTGAATTATATCCAAAACTATTTGCAGCAAACCGAGGACGCTATATTCTCGGCCAATTTTGCCGACCCCGCTACCGGTTATGCCAAATACATCAACTCCGACTCATTCATTAGCTGGTTTTTGGTGAACGAGGTTTTCAAGAACCAGGATGCCGCCAACTTTGCCAGCATGTTTTATTATAAAGACAGGGGCGGCAAATTAGGTATGGGCCCCGCCTGGGATTTCGACCTGGGGGCGGGCAACGTAGATTACAGCGACGCCACCAAGCCTGAAGGCTGGTGGGTACATGATGGCGTTTGGATTGGCCGCCTGATGCAGGATCCCGCTTTTGCTGCCAAGGTAAAAGCCAAATGGGATGTGCTCAAAACAACAGGCCTCCCCGAGATGCTTGCTGCTATGGATAAGAACGCGGCATATCTCGACGAATCGCAGAAACGCAACTTCGCTAAATGGAACATCCTCAATATTTACGTATGGCCAAACCCTGTAGTACTGGGCAGTTATAAAGCCGAGGTGGCTTACGTAAAAAACTGGTTCCAGAAACGCATCACCTGGATGGATGCCAATATAAAATAGCCTCGGCGATGCAGCCTGGTTAAGTGGTTGGCTAAAAATCGATATCTTTCGCCTATGAAAAACCAGGTTACGCGAACCATTTTATTGCTGGCGGTTTCTATTACACTGTTTGCGGTTATCTTATGGGCACCGGCCCCTAAAAACCCGGCCTTGTTCGATGTCATCAGGGGAGCATCGGGCGGCTTTGGGCTGGCAGGTTGTATAAGTTTTATTTTACTGCTGAAGGATGAATTAAAAGCCGCTAAAAAAGTATAGGTGCAACATTCGTTTTTGCATAAGAGTGCTATCATCGGGTTATATCTTTGTGCTGAGATAATGCTGCGCCACGACGGCAAGATTTGGGTAAAAAGTGAGAAGGGCGAGGGCTCTACCTTTTACTTCACGCTGCCTGTAAATTAATTTGTGCAGATTTGCGTATCTTGACAGGTAATGAAAAAGTTTATTCGCGGTTTCGGCTTTGCCTTTAAAGGCCTGCATTATGCTTTTACTACGCAGGTAAACTTCAGGGTGCATGTATTTGCTGCCCTTGCAGCCGTAGCCGCCGGGTTTTATCTCCGTATAAATACAGCCGAATGGAAATGGGTATTGCTGTGCATAGCCATGGTATTACTTACCGAACTTTTAAACACAGCTATCGAGCTGCTCACAGACCTGGTATCGCCGGGCTATAATAAGCTGGCGGGGCATGTAAAAGACGTGAGCGCGGCCGCCGTATTAATAGTGGCCATTTTTGCGGCTGTAACCGGCATCATTATCTTCCTGCCGAAAATTTTATTGCTCGCGGACCATGCTGCATAAAACACGCGGCATCGTTTTTAAAACTACCGACTATAGCGAGAGCAGCGTGGTGGTACAGATATTTACCGAAAAATTCGGGCTGCAATCGTACCTCATCAACGGCGTAAAAAAGCCTAAGGCCAAAATAAGCCGCAACATGCTGCAGCCCCTGCATTTGGTAGATATGGTGGTGTACCACAAACCGGCGGGCAATATACAGCGGATAGCCGAGATGAAGAATTCGCCGGTGCTACTCAGTATTCCTTACGATATCATCAAAAGTTGCATCGCCATGTTTTTGAACGAGGTGCTGTACAAGGCCGTTAAACAACAAACGCCCGATGAAAATAGCTTCGATTTTGTCTTCCACGCGATAGAATGGCTGGACAATGCTACCCAAGGGCTCGCCAATTTCCACCTGGTGTTTTTGGTGCAGCTAACCCGTTACCTGGGTTTTTATCCGCATAGCGAGAATGCGGCCAACGCAAGCTATTTTGATATGAAGAATGGCGTATTCAGTAACTACAGGCCCGATAGCTTATCTTACCTCTCACCACCGCATACCCAAAACTTTATAGCATTGCTCCAAAGTAGTTTCGCCAGCCTGGAGCATATCGAACTCAATAACGATGAGCGTCGCTACCTCATCAGCAAACTGCTGGAGTATTATGCCTTGCACATAGAAGGATTCGGATACATCAAATCGCACGAGGTACTGGAAGAAGTATTAGGGTAGAAAAATTTTTCGTAATTAAATTCTATTATTATCTTTAATGCAGAATAAAAAGTATGTCTATGCGAGAATCGTTGCTTAAAAATTTTGTTTTAGTGCTTTCAACTGGTGCGGTATTGGCGTTTGCCGGATGTGATAATAATCCGACTCATAAGGCCAATAAAAAACGGATATTTTTCAAAACTATAGAGGGCATTACTTATACAGAAGTATCGCGTGTACAGCAAAATGGGCTATCGTTCAATGAATATGGTTATCACCTAAACCCCGACTGGCGGCTGCGTTTCGTGTCGGATGATTCTGTGGCCCTGTTTAGCCCTGTAAAGAAAGCATTCCTCAATTTCCCCCTGGCGCTCGGGTACGATTCTGTCATCAATACCAATCAATCGTACCTAAAAATGCGGCGGATGAGCAAGGATAGCTTGGTGTTTGAGCTCCTCCTCGCCAAAAACGATTCGCTGAATATTAATGGCACAAAGATTTACATGAAATTTTACGCCGATAATTACATCAAAAATAAGCTGCATACCACCGCCGCCGTTTTACAGCATTATAAAGCTCAGGATACCTTATTTGTTATGGGCTTAGTGGCCAAAGCCAATGCCGACATGAAGGAATATTTTGCTGCGCAGCAGCCAGTACAGTTGATAAGCAAGAGCCCGGTAATCACCGTGGTGAAGGAAAAAACCGTGCCCGATTTCGTGTTGAATAATTACAATACCTCCGATGATTACATGAACCCGCAATACGATATCGTAATCAATAAAGCGTACGAAGATTTTAACTACTCATTTACAGTGTATGTAGATAAGGATGGCAAAATGTATTACAATGAACCGATGACGCAGTTCCCGGATGGGAAATATAAGGATAACTACATCAGCAAGTCGACAGCTATCATGAATGGCTATTTAAAAAGATACGTGTCAAACGTTCCCGGGCAAACGCTTGGGATGAAGCATGCAAGCTTAATATCGCTGCATGTAAAGGGCGTATCGGGCAAAAAAAATACGATAGCAGCACGATGATTTTTGGCGCTATGGCATCCCGGTATTAGCATTAACCCAAAATTCGTTTCTTGATAAATTCTACTGCCGAGTCGGCCAGGTCGGTGCCGCCGGTTTGGGTGAGGGTCCCATCCGGAGCGAGGGTAAGCTCGGCGGTGATGTTGTCTTCTATATAAACGATAAGCTTATTCTGCTCCTTTATTATGGTACAAGGAACTTCGCGGCCCGAGTAATAGATCATGAACTCGTACTTGCCGTCTTTATCTGCGGGGCTGGTGTCTTTCTCGTCAATCATGGTTTAGTTGTTTTAGAGATAACACCAAAAGCCGCCTCATGTTTCTAAAAACAAAAAAGAGAGAACTTTCGGCCCTCTCCTTTTCTTTGCTTTTTACTGATCTTATTATTAAATCATAAAGAACGGTAGGTTTATAATTGGTTTAATAATGCACAAATATAATGTCTATAGATTTAGCAGACTAATATTTGTGCATATTTTTTTATTAACAAGCCAATAATTACCAACATTTGGGCAATTGTTGGTAATTTTCAGTGCAGGTATTTGCTTTTCAGTTGTCTAAGGAATTGCATTCCGCGGTTGAACAGGCTGCCTTTTCGGTTTTTGAGGAAGTATTTTATAGCCTCGTAGGCTTTTTTATCTTCTTTGATGGTATCCGGAAAATATTCAACGCGTTTTTGAGCTATCTGTACCCGATAGGTATCTTCTATATTAGAGTGCGTGCCGCTGCCATCGTGCCCTATATTGTGCACCAGCGACTGCGCCGGGTTGAGCGTTAGGCCACCGTTTAAAAATACAGATGCATACCAGCGGATGGCCCAGGAATTATTTTTGCCGGCCTTAAAATCCAATACCTGTTTCCAAAAATTCATGGTATGGTTGATGGAAAACCCGTCTATCTTTTCCTTGTCGAATTGCTGTATAAGCTTATCCACATCCGGTTCGAAATGGTTCCAGGCACGGGCCCAGGTTGCCCATCCCCAGCTGAATGCCGCCCGGAAGAAAAACGTTTCGGCCAGGGTTTTGTCCTTCAGATTGAACATATAGGCACTCAGGTGCATCACCTTCGGGTCATCGGCATACCGCGCCAGCCCATCGTTGAAATATTGGAGGGTGTGCGGCGATGATAGCAAATCATCCTCAAACACGATTACCTTACCATACTCTGCCACTAATTGCGTAACGCCTGCAATGATGGAATCGGCAAGGCCGAGGTTATGGTCCCGCGCTATCACTTTTACTGCTTTAAAACCCGTGGCATCTTTTGCCAATTGCCTCACCTGTTCCACGCTGGCTTTATCGGCATCGGTTTTTGCCCCATCGCTAAAAATAAACAASCGCGACTCTTGCGCCAGCAAATTCTTTTGCAAATAGCTGATGGTGCGGCGGGTATGCTCGGGCCGGTTATAAACAAACAGCGCTATGGGGGCGGGGTGGGACAATTATTGAATGAATTATTGAAATATATTGTAGTTTAATTTAACCGCAAAGGGCGCAAAGATCTCGCAAAGTTCGCAAAGGATTTGCAGTTGGTTAATAAGATTATAAATTAAATACCGTTTGCTACCCGCTTTATACCATCTTTTAATTTTATTACATTAAAGTTTATTAAGATGCCCAACTTGTAATTACCCAATTTTAGATAGGTTAGCGTTTGAGCCGTATGTACATCATTTAGAGCTGCAACACTTTTTATTTCTATAACTAACTTGTTTTCTATAAGCAGGTCAAGTCTATATCCACAATCAAGCTTTATTTCCTCGAATACAATTGGCATTGGCTTTTCCTTCTCCACAAATAACCCCGATTTGATAAGCTTATAATAGAAGCATTCTTTGTAAGCACTTTCTAACAAGCCTGGACCCAAGGCATTATGTACCTCAATTGCAAGCCCAATTGCTTTATTGGAAATTTCATTCTCTGTCATACTTAACGAGCATAAAAATTATCAGCTACACCACTTAATATTCAACTATCCAATCTTTGCGCCCTTTGCGCTCGCCTCCATACAGGTTTTTGCGCCCTTTGCGGTTAAATGACCGCTAAAGCTCTGCTGACAGTTTAAAATATATCAGCCTGCTTATCCGTCTTTTTGCAAAGCACGGTGTACGCATTTGCAAAACGCTCGTTCGTTTTTTCGCCACCCAATTTGCTCAGGGTGTTTTTGATGGCGTATTCTGCCGCTATCTTCATATTTGTTAGTGGGCTCTTCGGTTTCTTTTGGTTGATGTAGGTGTTGAATTTGGTTACTTCCGGCTCTATCATCGATGTGAGGTCTTTCTCAACTTCGTAGCCTTCTGTAAGTAACAGGTAACGCAGGCTGGTTGGCGTGTATATGTTGATGTGCCCATACGCCAAAAAATGCCTGATGTTTTTATCTACGTCGGCTTTATAATCCAGGGGTACCTCTATCACGAAATGGCGGCTCACGCGTTTCATTTCGCGCAGCAAAAGGCGCTCGTGCTCTACGTGTTCCAGCACATGCGATAGTATAATGAGGTCTATGCTGTCATCTTCGAAAGGCAATTTATACCCATCGAACTCCTGCACGGTTTTTAAGCCGTTGATACTGCGCGATTGGATGTGCTGCACGCCGCTATCGGATATCTCGACTGCGTGATATTCCGGTGCGAAATTTCGGTCCGAAAGGTATTTCAGGATACTGCCATCCCCTGCACCAACTTCTAAAACCTTGGTAAAAGTTTTGCCCGCGCAAACATCAATAATGTGCTGCGCTTTATACTTGGCGCCCAGCATGCGCCAGGCTTCGTCGTGCTTTTGGTAAAATTCGTCGTACGCGGTTTTTACGTTGCCGCTAATGGCAGATGGTTGCATCAATATAAATTTTTCTACTGAGGGCGTAAAGTTACGGTATTGCGCAAACGTTCAAAATGTTTTTATTTGCCTAAAATGGTAAACTCGGTGCGGCGGTTAAGCTGGCGGCCCGCAGGGTTATCTGCACCGCCAGGAAGCGTGTTTGGGGCAACAGGCTTACTTTCACCATAGCCTTTGGCGTAAAGCCTGTCCTTGCTGATGCCGCTTGCCAAAATATAATCCACGCAGGCCTGCGCGCGCAGTTGAGAAAGGTTAAGGTTGGCTGCATCGGGACCGATTGCATCCGTGTGGGCTGCTAATTCAATCTTCAGGGTTGGGTTATCTTTCAATATCTCTACCAGGTTATCCAACGCTACCTTCGCTTCGGGGCGCAAATCGGCCTTGTTATAGTCGTACAGGATATTATTCAATACGATCGGTTTTTTTACCACGAAGCCCTGCAAGCAAATTTGCTGGCTATACAAGGTATCGGTATTGGATGTGAGGTTAAGCGTTACGGTTTTAGTAAAAAAACCTTCTTTCTCTATCTTCAACTGGTAGTTGCGGCGTTGGTATATGGTTAAGTCATATGCGCCGCCGGCGCCCGGTTGGGCCGAACTGATGGACTGGCCCGAGCCCGCATCTACCAGGCTCACCTTAACACCCGTTAATGCCCCGGCCGAATCGCACGCTACAACGGTGCCGCGTATGTAGATGGGTTTTTCGTTCAGTACGAATACAGCGAGGCAGCAATCTGAGGCGCGGTCACTGCTTAGGTAGGCCTTATGCGCATCATCCGTATCCTGGAAGTAATAGAGGTCATCTTTAGAAGAATTTGCTGGGTACCCCAAGTTTTTGGGTGCCAACCATTGGTTGCCGTTAGCGAAGCTTTCGAAAAAATCGAACCCGCCTATTCCGGTAAAACCTTTAGAGCTGTACACCAGGCGGCTTTTAGCCGCATCGTAAAAAGGGGCCTCCTCGTCGTAAGCGGAGTTTACTCGGTTACCTAAGTTTACGCTGTTGATAGCATTGCCATCAGCATCAAGGTCGCTCATCCAAATATCATAGCCGCCTTGCCCACCAGGTTTGTCTGATGCGTAATAGAGGCGTTTGCCATCATCGGTAACCCGGGGCTGCATGGCGTTGTAGCCATCGGCGTTTACGTTTTTAAGTTTCCGCAGTACCGACCAGCCATTGCCGAAGTTGGCACTGTAGCATACCGCCAGGCTGGCTTTGCTGCCATTTTTGTTCCATGCGGTAAAATACATGCGGTTGCCTGCTTTATTGAGCGATGGCGTGCCGAACTCTGTATAGCTGCTGCCCTCGGCGGCAACTATTTTGCCGGGTACCAGCGGGTTGCCGGCCTCGTCTTTGTAAATATTGTTGAGGTATTTGTTGGCTGTTTTACTGTAGCTGGTTGAGGTGAGCCAGAACGTGCCATTGTTTTTGATGAGGGCGTAGTTGCCGCCTTCATTGTTCCAAGCCTCGTTTAATTTACTGGTGGTGGTATTAGTGGTGGCAGCGTATTGTTGCTTGGCCAGCAGGCTTGCCGCCAATTCGCGATCTGCCATTGCCTTAAATTTGGCATCGCTTTTAAACCCTGCCTTAATAAATTGCTGCAGCTGCGCTATCGAGGCGTCGAAGTGTTCGTTGGCCCGTAAGCATATGCCATACCATAAACGCGTTAAAGGGTAATCGGCACCGAAACCGTTGCTCAACACCTTCTCGTACCATTTCTCGGCGTTATGGTAGTTTTGGTAAAGGCGGTACGATTCTGCCAGGCGATAGTAAATAAACGGACGGTCTTCCGATATTTTCTTATTGTTGTCGTTGCGGCTTATATAGGTAGGGATGCTGAGGTTAACGGCTTTGCTGCTATCGGTCAGCTTTTCGTAATTAAAAGCGGCCTCAAAGTATTTGCCCTGGTCGAAACTGTCGTCGGCCTTTTTTTTGATTTCGCGGTACTGCGCATATGTGCTTGTGCATGCAAGAGCGGCCAGAAGCATTAATATTATCGATTTCATATATATACTTTGCGTTAAATCCTGGGGCAAACTTCAGCAGGGGCATTTGCGATTCGTTTACGGAAAACATAGCTGATAGAAAGCTCGAAGCCGCCCGCGCCGTTGGTGGCTGTGCGCAACTGCGATGTGTTGAAATCATAGCTCATGCCGATAACCAGGCTTTTTACATGGTAGCCTGCATTGGCCACGGCGGCATCGCCAAAGCGGTAAAGGCCACCTAATATTAAGCCGTTATCCTCATCCAGCTTTATTTCGGAGTATAACCCGAGGGCCTTGATACTGTTTTTTTGCTGGCTGATGTAAACCGCATGCGGCGTAACATCGAAACCTTCTGATGCTTTTATTTTAACACCGCCATGCGCATTGAACCGGTAAGGCAGCTTGCTGCTTACGCCGCCTGTAGTAAAGGGATTGCTGGGCGAGGTCAAGTGCGCCAGGCTTACGCCGGCAAATACGTTTGCCTTATGCGCTGGGTCGCCATCGAAATAAAAGATACCCGCGCTGGCATCAAAAACCGTGACGTTGGTGCTGGTAAAGTTTTCTAAGGTGGGGAGGTTGGGGTCGTACCCGCCGCCGGGGGTGTATTGGTTATCGGTTTGTAGCTTGCTTGGATCGAAACTTCGGTTGATGATGCCCGCCTGCACGCCGAAATGCAGCTTTTGCGTGCCGTCTGCCGATATGGCTACGCCATAACCGAAAGAGCCGTATCCTGCAAAATAATTGTAGCCTGCCGTGCCTGCGGCCTGGTTGATGATATTGAAACCCAGGCCCACCTTATCGCTGGCCCTGGTATCTAAAGAAATGCCGCCGGTTTTATAGCCATTGGGCAGCCCGCTCCATTGCTCTTTAAAGTTGCCGTTGATGCGGGTTTGCCCGTCGGTAACGCCGGTAAGCGCCGGGTTTAGCCACAGCGGATAAGCGTAATACTGCGAAAAGTGAGGATCTACCTGGGCTTGTAGCCTGGCGGTAGCCCCCAACAGCAGCAGAGATGTTATGAGTATGGATATCTTTTTCACCTGATTAATGTAATGGTGCCTTTTTTATTTATTTGCTTGCCGGTTTTCATGGTTGCCTGTACGTAATAAACATACACGCCTGCAGGTTCGGCTTTCCCTTTGAAGGTGCCATCCCAGCCGTTCTGCACGCTTACCGATGAGAACAGCAGTTCGCCCCATTGATCGTACACCGAGAACTTAAGGGTGTTGATGTTTTCGCTATGCACGTATGCAACATCGTTTTTCCCGTCGCCATTTGGCGTAAACGCGTTGGCAACGTATATCTGGTCGGCAAGCGGGTCTACGGCGGTAAGCGTTACCACGTTAGAATTGCTGCTTAGCTGGCAAGGTAATGGGCCGGTTGCTTTGATGATGACATTGACCGTTTGGCCGGGATTCATCCCTTGCACACCAATGGTTACCCCGGCATTCCCGGTGGCTACGGCCACGAATGTTTGGCCGTTATCCAGGCTTTGCAGGTAGCCTGTTGCATTTGGTACGGGTTCCCACCTGAAGGATACGCTTGTTGCCGTCACATCCAACGGGGTTATCACGGGTGCTGGTAATGGCTGTGCGAGCTGTAGGGTTGCAGGCGCGCGCGCCACAGAAACGCAGCCAGTGGCGTTATTGGTAGCCTCGGCATAGTAGGTGGTTGCGGCATTAACCGGCTGGGTAGTAAAACTTGCGCCCGTAAAAACGCTGTTGCCGCCTGTTGCATTGGCATACCATCTTATGGTGACATTATTATCGGTGCTGCTGGCAGTAAGCGTAGCCCCGCTACCTGCGCAAATGGTTGCCCCCTGTGCTGCTATGGATGGCGCTGCCAGGATATTTACCGTAACAGGCGTACGCTGCGATACGCAGCCTGTGGCGTTAGTTGCATCAACATAATAAACGGTATTGGTAGTTAAGGGCCCGGTTACGAACTGCTGGCCTGTGAATGCAGGCGTAGTACCTGCAGCTGTGCTGTACCATTTATAAGTCAAACCCACCTGCGGGCCGGCAATATTTAAAGTGGCCGGCGTGCCGTTGCATACCGATACCGGGTTGGTGGCCACGGCAGGGTTAGCCGGCATTTGCACTACGGTTACGGTAACGCCGGTAATCGTAGGAGATGTGCAGGTACCGTTAGAAGCCTCTACGTAATAGGTTTGGTTTCCGTTTAGCGGATTAGTGGTAAATGTAGCCCCAATAAATAACGTGTTGGCCTTGGCGGGCGAATCGTACCAGGTGTAGGTAAGGCCGGCATCTGGCGCGCTTACCGAAAGGTTTGCGTTGCTACCTGCGCATATAGGGGCAACGGCGGTCAATACCACGTTGGCGGGTTGCGGCAAAACGGTAATGGTTACCACGTTGCTCAATACGTTGCAAACGCCCGATGTTACCGACCTGCGGTAGTAAACCGTGCTGTTGGAGGCAGCGGGGTTATAATCTTTAGTTGTAGCGGCAGCAATATCTGTAAAAGTTACGTTATCTGCCGAGCGTTGCCATTGGTAGGTATAATTGCCGGTACCGCCTGTTGCCGTGCTGCCGGTAATTATGGCCGCATCGCCTGTGGCGCAAAATGAGGTTACCGCAGGAGCCGTAATCGTATTATTGCCGATGGCGGGCGTTACGTTGATAGCAATTACATTACTTTTTACCGAAGCCACGCATGTGCCCGATGATACGATGCGTTGGTAATAGGTAGTGGCGCTGACGGCCGCTGGGTCGTAATCTTTAGCGGTAGCACCGGCAATATCCGTAAAGGTTACGTTATCTGCCGAGCGTTGCCATTGGTAAACATAAACGCCATTGCCGCCTACAGGCGTTGAGCCGGTTATGCTGGCCGGGTCGCCGGTGCCGCAAAAGCTGCTTACTGCGGGTGCCGTAGCCGTATTGCTGGTTATTGCCGTTGAGGACTGCACAGTAACCTCATAATACGAATCATAAGCAATGGATCCGCCCGCTGCTGTAATTTGCCGGCGCAGGTTGAATGTTATGTCTGCAGCGGCATTGTTCACCAGTGCCGAGGTTTGGTAATTGGCAGCATTGATAGTGCCCGGAGCGTTTACCCAACTGCCGTTTTGTAGTACCTGCCAGGCTATTGTGCCGGCGGGGAGGGGGGTATCGCCTGCGATGGTATTGGCGGTGCCCGAACAAGTGGTAATCGCTTTGGCAACTAATACGGTTACTTTATAAACTATGGGTGCGCAACCGCCGCTGGCGGTATAGTTTACCGGATTGGTGAAATTTTGCGCAACACCCGATGCCGGCGAAAGCGCGCCGCTGTTGCTTACGACTATTGTTGGCACTAATGCGGTTACATTGGTGTTGTGCGGCACGGCAACGGTAACCGTTAGGTTTGCCTGATCAATAACCGCAGGCGCAATTTGCGGCGGCACGGTGAAACCGGTAATCTGCGTAATTGCGCTTGCCCCCTGCACGTACCTGGCTACGAAGCTATCGGAGGTGAAATTTTGGGCAGTGCGGTTGGTTACGGTACAGGCAGAAGGGTCGAAATTTACTGTAGAGCAGAACGACCCGCCCAGCACCACATCGTCAACGTTTATCACGGCAATCTCTATACCCAGGGTAAGGTTGCAATTTGGGCTGCCGGCGCTAAAGGCCCATTGGTAATTGCCGTTCAAATCGTATTTGGCCAGGTAAAAATCGCGTTGCCCATGGTCGGCCACATTGGCTACGGCTGCAGCAGGGTTAAAATCTATCGTGCCGGTAAAATAGCCGGTGATGTAAACATTCTTAGCCGTGTCGTTCCGTATCATGTAGTTGAACGAGCCCGCGTTGAAGCCGCCTATATCTTTGGCGAATGCGAAAGTGCCGTTGGATAAATACTTAGCCAGAAAGGTGTCCTGGTAGCCAGATAAATTTAAAACCGTGCTGCCATTGAAGGTAAGCGGCGTAGCAAAAGAGCCCGTAAAATAAATATCATCATTAGCATCTATACTCAAAGCCGAACCATTGTTGACGAAGCTGCCGCCGACATATTTAACCCATATCAATTTACCCGCAGGCGTGTATTTGGCGAGGAAAGGGGTATTGGAACCGAACGTAGGTGAGTTTTGATGCGCACCCAAAGGGTCGAAATCTACCGTGCCCGAGTACGAGCCGGAAACCACCACGTTGCCCTGGCTATCGATACCGTTGCCGAATACCTGCGTATCGCCGCCGTTGCTGCTTAGGTTGATGTCCCATTGCACCACACCCGCCGAATTGTACTTTATAACCAACGCACCGAAGCCGCCCGGGGCAGTTTCGGTATGGCTGCCAACGCTAATAGTTTGCTGGAAGATTGCCGTGGCTATTACGTTGCCCTGCGCATCGGCAGTCACCTGCTCGCCACGGTCGGTACCGAAAGCGCCATGCGTGTTTGCCCATAGCACGTTGCCATTGGTATCCATGTGGATAACGAAGATATCCTCATCGCCCGTGCTCGTCAGAAAAAATCCGCCTGCGTTAAGGCTTAACGACCTGAACTGGCCGATGATGGTTGGGTTGCCGTTAGCATCTATACCCATAGCATTCACCTGATCCAGATCGTTGCCGCCCATAGATACCGCCCAAACCAGCGTGCCATCGGCTTTGTATTTGGCCACGTAAATGTCATAGCCCCCAGCCGAGGTCAGGTTTTTTTGCCCTGCAGATGGGTCGAAATCTACCGTGCCGCTAAAATAACCTGCCACGTAAATATTGTTCTGGCCATCGGCAACCATGCCGGTCGGCTTGCTATCGCCCGCGCCGCCCATATCGTTAACCCATTTGGGGTAGGGCAGCTGGCAATAACCCGTTAGGGGCGATAATAACAGCAACAGGAAAAGTAATCGTAGTAAAGGTTTTATCATGTATTAATTTGTAACTAATATAATATATAATATCGAGAACCACGCTTGCTATTGCATCGCCGGCCCCGGCTTTTTCATTTTCAACTGTGTAAAGATTATCGTTTCTTTGCTGCTATGTTCAATCTCAAGAAAGCTATCTTAAAATATTTACCCGTACACTATTTTAAGGCCGTAAGCTCTTACTCGCAAGAAGGGGAAGACATGGTGCTCCGCTCTTTTTACGAGGGTATGAAAAACTATAAAGGCTTTTTTGTAGATGTTGGCGCGCATCACCCTTACCGCTTCTCTAACACGCAGCACTTTTACAAAAAAGGCTGGCGTGGTATCAACATAGAGCCTACGCCCGGTGCGATAAAAGCATTCAACATCTTCAGAAAGAACGATATCAACTTAAATATCGGCATCAGCAGCGTAAAGGATAAGCTTACCTTTTACTGCTTTAACGAACCTGCCCTCAACGGTTTCTCTAAAGAAATATCCGAGGAGCGCAACGCCACTTCCGCAAAATACCACATCACCAAGGAGGTGGATATCGAAACCTGGCCGCTATCCGAGGTGCTGGACAAACACCTGCCGGCCGGCCAGCAAATAGATTTTTTAACTATTGACGTAGAAGGATTGGATCTGCAGGTTTTAAAATCAAACAACTGGGCAAAATACAAACCATTGTACATCCTGGTGGAAGACCGTATAGATTTTGAAAACCTAACCAGTTCTGAAGTATACGCCTATTTAGAGAAACAAGGGTACCAGCTGGTTGCCAAAACACTGCGCACCCTGTTTTTTAAATACAATGCTTAGTGCTTAACGTACTTTTGCAAATAGTTGGTTTGTGTAGCCTGGTCCTTCCTCCATATGGTAAGTGAATCGGTTGTAACTCGCTGAATTTCGAAACTCCGCTCCAGGGCTGTGCCTTTATCCAGCAGCAACTGGCATCCATCGGTAAGACTCCACGTGCCATCTAAGGGCACGCCATCACTTACCCTGTTGTAAGATGCATTGGCATTAAGCTGGAAAAACCCGATAGGAAATATGGTGTAATAACCTGTTACACCGTTCGCGTCATAGCTTTCTACATAGATAGAAGTGTTATCCCAGCGATTTTGCAATTGCGCAAGGGTGGGGCACTTGTAGGCTACGTAATGCTGTGTATAAAGTTTGTTGCCCGCTTTGCGGCGTAGGGTCAGCGAGTCGTTAGTGAGTTTTAATACATCAAACTTTCGTTCAAGTGCCCCTTTAGGATCAAGCACCAGCTGGCAGCTATCGGTAATATCCCAGGCACCGCTCAGAGGCACGTTATCGCTTAAAACGTTATAGGTTGAGTTGCTGTTTAACTGAAAGTAGCCTATCGGGTGGATGAAGGTTTTGCTTTCAATTGCACCAGCGGCGTTGTAGGTATCAATTTCGGTAAAGGTGTTGGCCCATTTCTTAAAATAATCAACCTTATCATCGTAAAGGCAGGATTTTTTAAGATCATCAATAGCAGTCTGATCTTTTACACAAGAACTGAGTGCAGTGATAGCCGTTATAAATATGGTGTAGAAAGTAAATATTCTCCTCATTGTAAAAGATTTAGTTATTCAAATATAACCTATTCTTTTAAAGAATTATCTTTTAATGAAATAAATAAAAGCGATCTCAGCATCATAACCCCCTGTGCCCTCACCCTTGGAATAAGCAATATAAAAAAGGTGGAGCAGGCATAACCTATGAGTGTGGCAATGGCAGCCCCCATCATCCCCATCCGCGGTATCAATATCAGGTTGAGAACGATATTAACAATCGCGCCGAAAGCAGAGCGTATGAATGTAAGTTTCACATAATTTTCGGCAACTAAATATTGCCCGTTTGCTGCCCCCAAAAACACAAACACTCCCGACCAGATATGCACCGACAGCGTAGGTGCCGCATAAGCATACTCGGGCGTATAAATCTTATATATCAGGTGTGATGCAAAGGTAATAATAATAGCAGCCGGTACGCTCAGGTACACCATCAGGTCGTACAGGTTTTGCAGGCGTTTACGGTAGCGCTCCGCATCGTCGCGCCGGGCATTTAAAATGGCTGGGAAAAGCGATGTAACGATAACCGAGGGGACAAAATTCCAGGCCTCGCTTAGTAAAGCTACAGACGCGTATGCGCCGGCCTCTTTTACGCCGATGATGTTTTGAATCATGATAGCGTCTATTTTCATATAAAGCGCTACCATTACCCCCGAGATAATCAACGGCCAGGATAACGACAGCATTTTTTTAGCCAACGGGCTGCTAAAGCTCCAGTTGAAAACATTGCGGCCTTTGCGTTGGTAAGTGAAAAAATACCCTACAGAAAGGAGCAGGAAATCGAGCGCATAGGCATATATAAAATATACCAGCGGCATTTGTGCCCATATCAGCCAAAGTTTTATCAGGGCGGATATCAGCTTGCCCGTTACCTGCACTTGCATAATATATTTAGACTGCACTTCGCTTTGGAAATACGAATCGATAACGTTCAGTGCCTGCAACACCCCGATAGAGGAGAGTATTAATACAAAGTAATAGGGAGTGCCTTTAGCCGGATAGATCTGATAAGCCAGCCATATTAATGGTACACAGGCAAACCCAGCCATCGTTTTTAGCCAGAAAGAGGTGCCCAAAATTTGGTCCCGGTTTTTTGGGAACTGGTGTAGTTCTTTTACAATGAACTGGTCGAGCCCCAGGGTGGCGACGGCCGAAAAAAAATAAATATAGATGGTAGCCCCGCTGAATATTCCATTTTGCGCCCTGCCAAAGTAGCGGGTCACAAAAATACCCACTATCATATTAATAGCCAGGCCACCTACGCGCCCCACAAAAAGCATTCCCGTATTCTTAAAATACTTCTCAAGGGCTTGCTGGTCGAATCCTTTAATGGCGGGTATACGCATAGTTTGCGCAAAGGTAATGTTTTAGGTGAATGGTTGATTGAGTGAGTGGTGAATGGTTGTTCGAATTGGTACAGCATGCAAAAAGGCCATCCGTTAGTTAACGGACGGCCTTTCTTTTATTTATTATCAGCAAATAGTTAAACCTAATCAACCACTCATCAATCAACTATTCTCCAATTACTGGGACTGGAATTTTTTAGCGTTAATTCTGCGTTCGTTCTCGTTCAAATAGATCTTACGCATACGGATACTTTGCGGGGTTACCTCAATGTATTCGTCGGCCTGGATATACTCCATCGATTCTTCTAATGAGAATTTAATGGCAGGTGCAATACGCACGTTGGTATCGCTACCAGATGCACGCATGTTGGTTAATTGCTTGCCTTTGGTTAAGTTGATAACCAAATCGTTATCGCGGATGTGCTCGCCTAAAACCTGGCCTTCGTAAACATCAGTTCCCGGGTCGATGTGGAAACGACCACGATCCTGTAACTTATCTATCGCGAAAGCAGTGGTTTTACCGGTATCCATAGATACCAATACACCGTTTAAGCGGCCAGGGATAACGCCTTTCCATGGCTCGTATGCTTTAAAGCGGTGGGCCATGATAGCCTCGCCACCTGTTGCGGTTAATACGTTGTTACGTAAGCCGATAATACCACGTGCCGGGATATCGAATTCTAAGTGCTGTAAATCGCCTTTAGGCTCCATTACCAACAGGTCGCCCTTGCGTTGTGTAACCAGCTCAATAACTTTACCTGCAACTTCGCCCGGTACATCAACAATCAGGGTTTCAACCGGCTCGCATTTAACACCATCAATTTCTTTGATGATAACCTGCGGCTGGCCAACCTGTAATTCGTAACCTTCGCGGCGCATGGTCTCGATCAATACAGATAAATGGAGGATACCACGGCCATAAACCAGGTAAGAATCCGGCGATTCGGTTTCAACAACCTTCAGGGCCAGGTTTTTTTCCATCTCTTTGTATAAACGATCACGCAAGTGGCGTGAGGTTACAAACTTGCCTTCTTTACCAAAAAACGGTGAAGTGTTAATGGTGAACAGCATGTTCATGGTAGGCTCGTCAATTTTTATAACGGCCAGTTGCTCCGGTTTGTCAAAATCGGCAATGGTATCGCCAATATCAAAACCTTCTATACCAACAACCGCGCAAATATCGCCCGCGCTAACAGAGGTAGCTTTAACCTTACCTAAGCCTTCAAAGGTGTATAACTCTTTAATACGTGATTTTTGGATAGTGCCATCGCGCTTAACCAAAGATACCGGCTGGTTTTCTTTGATAGTACCACGTGCCACACGGCCAATTGCGATACGACCTACGAAAGATGAATAATCTAACGAAGTGATCTGCATTTGCAATGTACCTTCACTAATTGGCGGTGGTTGTATGTTTGCTAAAATAGCATCCATCAATGGGAAAATATCTTCCGTTGGTTTTTTATAGTCGGTGCTCATCCAACCTTGTTTAGATGAACCGTAGATAACCGGGAAATCCAGTTGGTCTTCGGTAGCTTCAAGGTTGAAGAACAGTTCGAAGATCTGTTCGTAAACTTCCTCGGGGCGGCAGTTTTCTTTATCCACTTTGTTTACAACCACAATCGGTTTTAAGCCTAAAGCCAAAGCTTTTTGGGTAACAAAGCGGGTTTGAGGCATTGCGCCTTCAAATGCATCGCATAATAATAAAACACCATCAGCCATTTTCAATACACGCTCAACCTCACCGCCAAAGTCGGCGTGACCAGGGGTATCGATGATGTTGATCTTAACATCTTTATACATAACCGAAACGTTTTTCGATACGATGGTGATACCACGCTCGCGCTCCAGGTCATTGTTGTCTAAGATCAGTTCGCCTGTTTCTTGTCCTTCGCGGAAGATGGCGCAGCTGTGTAAAATTTTGTCAACCAAAGTGGTTTTACCGTGGTCAACGTGTGCGATGATCGCTATATTTCTTATTTTTTGCATGAAAATGCCCTTCTAAATTTGGCGCAAAGATACGCTTAAATTTCGGGATTTGAAAGGGCTGACTGCTTTTTACAATTGTTTGATGGAGAGTTAATTGATTGGTAACATGATTGGTGCTTGCTTGTACTGGAAATTACGCGCCTCACCAACGGCTTCCCGTTTAATGCCTGCGCCAGCACCAAAACCGCTATAGCACCATATACAAGGGCCGCGAGCCATGTAAGCCTTACATCTTTTAGCAAATAAAAAGCCAGCAGAGGTAGTAACTGCAAGGCATGCATGCCTATGAAGTGCGCGATGCGCGGGTCGCCAAACCGGCGGCTCCAATTGAGGAAGGGGAGGCCGCCACCTCCATCCGGCCCGCCAATGGTGTGGGCATTCCGGGCACCCATTACCGCCCCTTCCAGCGCGAAGATTACGAACAGGAAGATACCCAGCCGGATGCTGAGCAAATAATAATCGGGCAGTTGCGGAAACGGTCGCGAACAGAATAGCACACCGATATAAGCTGTATGCAAGGTAACTGCCATGGCTGCCAGTCCCATTGCGGTATAAAGTGCGGCATACAATGGCGTGCTGCGGTTAAAATGCGATAGCTGCCCGCGCGCTGCCTGCAAAGCAATATAAACCAGCTCGAACCCTAACAGGGTTATAGTAACCCAATTATAAACATTCACTTGGTGCGGAAGTTGTAGATAATGCATAAACCAGCCCATAGTCCAGCATAATATGCCGATTGACAGGGCAAACTTGGTGGGTTTATACCAGGCGTTGCTGCCTGTAACCTGCACACGACTAAAACTTGCTGTCAATAAAAACATCAAGGCGCTAAGCAGGCATATCAATCCGAAGTAGAACATCGGTTCGTTCCTTAATTTTAAAGTTGTTAAAAACGTGTTCATGGTTTCAATTTTTTAGTTTTTATTAAATTATTAATCTATGTTTATTATTTGAACATTGTTCACTAATTGAGTAAAAAAATAGCTATTCTTTTTTTAGCATCGTTACAAACTCCTCAAACCCGGCTGTTACAATGTATTCGGCATTTTGCAGGCGCACGCCGGCAGTGCGGTTGCTGATGTGCAGGCTGCACATGCCGTGTACCAGGCTCCAAATCATAAAGGTGAGCGGTTCGGGCTGGTGACCTTTAAAATGCTGCTGGCTGAGGCACTGTTCTACGGTAGATTTTAAAAACGCGAAAGCATTGGTGCCTTCTTTCCACTCCTCCTCGTTGGCATCGCTCAAAACTTCCATAGGTGCTTTTAACGTAAACATCAATTCGTATATATCGGGGTTCTCCAAAGCGAATTTGATATATAGCCGCCCCATGGCTATCAGGCGCTCCATTGGGTTCTCCACATGCCGCAGTACCTCAAAAAAACTACTTAATTGTGCAAATCCCTGTGTATGCAGCTCGTTCAGGATGGCGTTCTTGTCCTTAAAGTAAACATACACCGTGCCCACGCTGTAATCTATGTGCTGCGCAATACTGCGGATGGTAGTTTGCGCTACGCCTTTTTCTACAAACAGTTTCCTGGCACTGTCTAATATCAGCGTTTTTAATTGCTCCTTTTCTTTTACTTTACGGTCGGCGGTGGTCATCTGCTTATTTCTGTACAAAGAAAATGAACATTGTTCAAAAAAGCAAATAATATTGTCGAAAGCTCCGTTATCTATAGTTCGGCCAGTTAAAACCCTCTTAACCACGGCCTATGCACAAGTGGCGAAAATGCCCATGGGATTGAACTCAATATCACCAGTAAACCGATAGTAAGCCATATAGCCTGGGTGCGGAATTTATCTAAATCGGTAGTTTTTCGTTTGGCTTTTGAGGATCCAATCGTGATAAGCGTTACCGCAATAGTCATCATGGTAATATGCTCCATGCCGAAGAAACGGATTTCTCGCAAGCGCACCCCTTCATTGAAATGGTGGATGAACCAGGTAGTGATAGGGCTGACGGCGTACAGCCAAACACCCAATACAAACTGCAGATGGATAATAGAGACAGTGGACTGCCTTAAGTTTTCGTCAAATTTACTATACGCTCTTCGGCCAAGCCAGCCGTGGTACGACCGGAAGATGGCAACCAGTAAACTGATCAATACCAACCATCGAACAAGGGAATGCAGCGGAAGAACTAGGTTGTACATACAATTATGCTGACGATTGAGAGTGCAATATATTTTAAGGAAATTGAATTCTCCATGAAACTATAGCAGCACGCAAAGGACGTTATCCCCTGCAATCCGCTCTGCTAATTCGCGATTGCCGCGCTATCGCTCGACATAGATGGGAGTTGATTACACGAGTCAAAGAATCCAGTCTAATCCATTAATCCCTAAATCCTGTAAAACAACCCCACAAAGTCCAAAGATCGTGTCTATTTACCAAACGCCCACTGCAAAAACTTAGGCATAGCTTTGCCCCAGGTTTCGGTGTCGTGGCCGCCGCCTACTACTTCCAGGTATTGGATATCCGCCGGACGGGTGTAACCTTTCTTTTCCAGTTCGATGATGATATCAATGGTGTCGTCGATAGAATCGATGATGCCGTTCTTGTTCCGGTCGGCAGTTTCATCTTTGGTGCCGGTTTGTAGCCAGAATTTTAATGCTGGCTTAGCATCGCTGGCCTTAAGCTGGCTGTGCATCAGGCGGTCGGCTTCGGTGTAGCCTTTGGTAAGGTACTTGCTTCTCCACCAGAAGGATGCGGAGAAAGCGCCCACTTTGTCAAACAATTCCGGGTTGTTCCAGGCAATATCCATAGCGGTTAAGCCACCCAGGGAAAATCCCGCGAATGCGGTGCTCTCGAAGTGCTCTATGTCGGTAACTTTATGTATCTCGGGCAGCAGTTCGGTAGTGATGAACTGCGTGTACAAGTCAGCTCTGCTGCCGCGTTTTTTATAATCGGGCTTGCCCGCAATGCCGTATTCCTGTATGCGCTCCTCGCCTGCGTGTATGGCAACAATTAAAACCGGCCTAAGGCAATTGCGGTCGTAAAGGTTTTCTAAGGTATCTATAAGCTTCAGGTTTTTCAGTTCCTGCCCGTCGTTCAGCAATAAAAGGTGCAGCGGTTCTATCCCGGCGTTATCGGGCAGTAATAGGGTACAGGTAACTTCGCGTTCGAGTACGGTTGATTTGATGATGAGTTCCTGTGTGGTTATGGCCATTGCGATAGTTGTACTAAACGTGTACATGTCAAATTAATAAAATAAAGGGAACAAAAGTACGGCTATGATTTTATTAAATTAGCTAAAACAGAATTATTTGGCATAGTGTTGACATTTACACAAATACTGCTAACTTACCATTCTTAAACGTACTGCCTTGATCGAACAATACCACCGCTGGCATTCGCCCAACCTCAATCTCGACCTGGAAATGCTGGTATTTGGCGACCGGGGTTACCCCGTGATCCTGTTCCCTACCACCAAAGGGCGGTTCCACCAGAATAAAGATTTTGGCCTGATAGATGCCGCGCGCTGGTTTGTTGATGAAGGCCTGGTAAAAATTTACTGCCCAGATACCATAGACGACCGTAGCTGGTACGATAAAGGCATCCACCCTGCGGACCGTGCACGCAATTACGCATGGTATGATAAAATGCTGACCGATGAGCTGATCCCCTGGGCGCAGCACGAAACCGGCGTAGGCCGCGTTGCTGTTGCCGGCTGCAGTTTTGGCGGTTATCATGCCGCGAACTTCGCGTTTAAGCATCCCGAGAAAGTGGCCCACCTGTTTACCATGGGCGGCGCATTCGATATCAAGATGTTTACCGATGGCCATCATGACGATAACGTGTATTACAACAATCCGGTTGATTTTGTGCCGGGCAGCAACAACGAATGGCTGTGGCGGATGAATATCATTTTGGGCACATCGGAGCACGATATGTGCAAGGGGTATAATATTGAAATGTCGAACATTTTGAAGGCCAAGAACATTAACCATTGGCTGGATATACGCCCCTTTGCTAACCACGATTGGCCGATATGGCGCGAGATGTTCCCGCATTATTTGAGCACTATTAAATAGATTTGAGATATTAGATGTGAGATTTGAGACCGGAAGCGGGATTTTTTAAGAATGGAGTCCAGTTTTGGCATTTTGCTTTTAGAATTTAGGGATTAGATCTTAGATTTTCTTCCTTTAGCATTTAGAAATTAGATTTTAGGATTTTAACTACATACTACCATGAAAAAAATAGGCATCTTATTCGGACAGGAAAATTCGTTTCCACAAGCATTCGTAGATAAGATAAACGAAAAAGCAGAAAAGAACATCTCGGCGGAGTTCGTACGCATCGATAAAATGCTGCAGGGCGAGCCGCTGGGCTACTCGGTAATTGTCGACCGTATATCGCAGGATGTGCCCTTCTACCGGGCATCATTAAAAAACGCAGCAATCACCGGCACGGCGGTTATCAATAACCCATTTTGGTGGAGTGCCGACGAGAAATTTTTCAACAACGCCCTTGCGGTAAAGCTGGGCGTGCCCGTGCCAAAAACGGTGCTGCTGCCCTCTAAAGACCACCCGGATAGCACTACCGACCGCTCCTTCCGCAACCTGGCGTTCCCGCTGGATTGGGATGCGATATTCGATTACGTAGGCTTCCCGGCATATATGAAACCTTTCGACGGAGGGGGCTGGCGCGATGTTTATAAAATTAGCGATAAGGAAGACCTATGGGAGAAATTCGCGCAAACCAAACAACTGGTGATGCTGCTGCAGGAAGAAATTATTTTCGATGATTACTTCCGTTGCTACTGCATTGGCGGCAAGCACGTGCGCATTATGCAGTACGAACCGCGTAACCCGCACCACCTGCGTTACGAACATGGCAAAGCACCGGCAGCAAAAGCGATGTTGGATACCATTACCAAATATGTATTGCAGCTGAACCAATACTTAGGATACGATTTCAACACCGTAGAATTTGCCGTGCGCGATGGTATCCCGTATGCTATAGACTTCTGTAACCCTGCACCGGATGCCGAAGTAACCAGCGTTGGCCAGGATAATTTTGAATGGGTGGTAGAAACCGCTGCCAGCTACGCCATAGAACGCGCCAAAGCCCAAAAAGATGATCGCGACAATCTTACCTGGGGCGAGTATGTGCGCACCGGGGTAAATGGAAAACCACTGGTAGCGGCTGCAAAAGCAGCTAAAGCGGAAGATGTCACTGTTGCAACTATTGAGGAGCCGAAACCTAAGAAGGCGAAGACGGCGGCTGCGCCAAAAAAGGCGGCGAAGAAATAATGCAGTTCACACCATAGCGATGGGTTTGAAACTCATAGCTATGGTAGGACAACTCTCGTCCGTTGGTTGAAACCAACGGCAATGAAGCGGCAACACTGCTTAATTGCCGTCCCTTTTAAGGGACGGAACACGAGGACAATCCGCGTTAGGGAATGAAGCGTAAAACCCACAGCCGTGCAATGGGCTGCGGGAGGCAAGGGCGAGGATTTGCAGCGGAAAGCCCGGGCCGAAGGCAACGCCCTTATATTGACCATGAAGTAAAATTGAAAAAGAAGAAACCAAATTATAGGTAACCAAGCCCCTAACCAATTATGAACGAATTTACCTTAGGTGTTGAAGAAGAATTTATGGTGATTGACCCTGTTAGCAGGGAACTGAAATCGCACGAGCAGAAAATTGTGGATGCTGCGCAGAAGATACACGAGGACCAGGTAAAGGCCGAGATGCACCAGGCGGTTGTGGAGGTGGGCACACACATTTGCCGCAACACCGCCGAAGCACGCAAGGAAGTGGGCAAATTGCGCGGCACGGTGGCTCAGCTGGCCGGCGATATCGGCCTGCGTATAGGTGCAGCGGGCACGCACCCCTTTTCGCACTGGCAGCACCAGTTGATTACCGACCACCCGAGGTATTTCGAGATAGTAGACGAACTGCAGGAAGCTGCCCGCTCAAACCTCATCTTCGGGCTGCATGTGCACGTGGGGATACAATCGCGCGATATGGCTATACATATCGCTAACCAGGCGAGGTATTTCCTGCCGCATGTGTATGCGCTATCAACCAACTCGCCGTTTTGGGAGGGGAGGAACACTGGCTATAAATCGTTCCGTACCAAGGTGTTCGATAAATTCCCGCGGACGGGCATCCCCGATTATTTCGCCAGTATTGAAGACTACGACAACTACGTAAAGCTGCTGGTGAAAACCAATTGTATCGATAACGCCAAAAAAATATGGTGGGATTTGCGGGTACACCCCTTCTTCGAGACCATTGAGTTCCGCGTGTGCGACTGCCCAATGCTAATTGATGAAACCATGACTTTTGTGGCCTTGTTCCAGTGTATCTGCGCCAAGCTTTACAAATTGCGCTTGAGCAACATGAAGTTTATCACCTATAACCGCGCGCTTATCAACGAGAATAAATGGCGGGCAGCGCGTTACGGCATCGATGGTAAAATGATAGATTTTGGTAAGGAGCTGGAAGTAAATACCCGTGCTCTGATATTGGAATTGCTTGATTTTATTGATGATGTGGTAGATGACCTGGGCTGCCGCGACGACCTGCAATACGTGCACAAAATATTAGAGCACGGCACCGGCGCCGACAGGCAGTTGGCCGTTTACAACCAAAACAATAACTTTGAAGACGTTGTAGATTACATTACATCGCAAACGTTGAAGGGGATATAAGAAAGCCACACCCAGCCTTCTCCAAAGGAGAGGGCTTTGAAAAGCCTTATGCTCTGTAATTTTAGAACCCTCTCCTTTGGAGAGGGCAGGGTGAGGCTGTGAGGCAAAACGATAGCAAAGACAAATGAACACAGATAAACCGGAAATAAAGATTGCCATACTTGATTTATACGATGGCATTGCGAACGAAGGGATGCGGGGTTTCCGGGAGATACTGGAGCGCTATAAGGCTAAGCACGGCCTTAATTTAACTTACGAAGTTTTTGATGTACGCCGCAAGGCACAGGTGCCCGGCACCAATTTCGATGCTTACATATCAAGCGGCGGCCCGGGCAGCCCGATAGATAGCGAAGGCACTGAGTGGGAGAAGAAATACTTTAGGCTGATAGATAAACTGGAGGCCCATAACCAAAGCGATAGCCCCAATAAGAAGCACGTGTTTTTTGTGTGCCACTCATTCCAGCTGATGTGCCGTAAATATGGCCTTGGCGAGATAGGCCTGCGCCGCTCGCCATCATTCGGCATATTGCCGGTGCATTTAACCGATGAAGGCAAGCAGGACCAGGTTTTTGAGAATCTTTACGACCCATTCTACACTGTCGATTCGCGCAGCTGGCAGGTGATAACCCCCGATATGGCCCGGTTTGAACAATTGGGCATGACCTTGCTGGCACTGGAAAAGGAAAGGCCGCATGTTGACCTGCCCCGCGCCATGATGGCCATACGCTTTAACGAATACTTTATCGCTACGCAGTTCCATCCCGAGGCGGACGCGCTGGGCATAAAAACCATGCTATTGCGCGAAGAAAAAAAGGAAGAAGTAATAAACGAACACGGCGAAACTAAGTACAAAGAAATGCTACGTCGATTGGACGACCCTGACAAGATAGCCCACACCCAAAGCACCATCATCCCCAATTTTTTGGATGCGGCGATATTGGGGGTGGAGGCGTAAAACACAATTTTAATGGAATTACTTATTACATCATTACAAAACCATTGGATACTTAATATAGTTCCCAAGTTAGATAGTGTGATAAATGAAAACATTAAAAATACTATTGCGAAATATACCCTGAATGTTGCCTTTGATGGTACATCATACACGTTACCTTATGAGGTATCATTTAAAAATGATTATGCTACAGTCGTAGACGATGAGTTGAATTTTGTCAAATACAAGCCTATTATTATAAAAGAGAGAAAGCCTTTATTCAATATTTTTCGCTTAATTAAAGAATATTCTGATAACAATGATTTTCACGTTATAGTACAGTTAGTATGTTTACTTAGCACCTTTAAGGGAGATGAAAAAGGTGTAGAGGTCCTTAAATATGATAAAACAATCAGTATTGACTCAAATAGTTTTTATCTCGAAAAGGATAAATTTTTCACTAGTAATTCCGAAGTGGATTACTCAATTAGCAATGATTTATTTAATAATAAAAGTTTGTGTTTCCCGATTACTTATTTTCCTGTAAACTGTAAGATTTACAGTCATAAAAACACTGCTTTTACGGGTACAATTGAAGATTGCGAGAGGATATTATTTGATGAAAATAGTTTAAAAGAATTAAAAGCTAAAATAATAAAACGAGAGCAACTGAATGTCAACTTAGAATCCGAAGCCTATTTCAGGCAGAGAAAATGGGAAAAAGACTATAATTATTACATGACAGAAAATCAATTTAAAAATCCGGAAGATTATTGATTATTAGCCCTTTAAATAATTTTACGAATAATGCTAAATACAGACGTAATACAACAACATATATGAAATTTTCATTAGCAATACGTGACGAAATAGGAAAATCAGAAGCATATATTTTAGAGACCTCATTAGAAGCCGATGAGAATGGAGCTTATAATGTTAGATTACACAATGACGCTAACGAATTAATACATCATGATTTCGATGTGAACTTTGACACATTAAGTGCAAGAATAGGAAATTATATAAGCGATAATATTGGAAAAGTAATCGATTTTCATGATATACAAGCTGACGAATCAACCTCGCGCGCCCTTAAACTTATTCGATATTTGAATCACCCCAACAATTAAAACTATTCGGCTTTATAACCGCGTCGAGCAAAATGGCCAGGCGACTGATAGCCTATCTTATAAGATAAAAGGATAAAATTGAAGTTCAATTTTAGGAATCGTTTAAACTCATTGTTGCTCAAACAAACTGCTATGAACCCATCTATCAGAACCACCTACAACCAAAACTTCACCGAAGAAAAGTACGCGGAGTTCTTATTATCGTTGAACGATGGGCTCAAAAACCCGATTGAATTCCGCATTGCGGAGACCCCCGTTTTTTTAACGGACGACTTTAGGGACAAGCTACTGCAGGCAAGGCAGGAGATAGTAGATACCATATTGACGCCAGGTTTCAAAGAACTTACCGAGCGTGCCATCCCCGAAAAATGGCGCGTAGCCAACGAAAACGACCATCCGCATTTCATCGCGCTTGATTTTGGGGTTTGTAAAGATGATGCAGGCAATATCGTACCCAAACTGATAGAACTGCAGGGCTTCCCATCGCTGTATGGTTTCCAGGTGCACCTGGCCGAAAATTACCGGCATACCTTCAATATCCCCGGCAACCAAAGCATATATTTCAATGGCTTGGACAAGGCAGGTTATCTCGCGCTACTCAAAAAAACCATCCTCGGTCCATACCAGCCGGATGAAGTGGTGCTGATGGACGTGAACGCTCCCAAACAAAAAACTGCGGTAGATTTTTACATTACCGAGGGTTACATAGGCACGCCCGTGGTTTCGCTGGAAGATTTGATACAGGAGGGCGACCAACTATTTTATATGCGTGGCGAAGAAAAGAAACGGATAAAACGAATCTACAACCGCTTGATATTCGATGAGATTGAGGGCGACCCGGAAATATTCAGCAAAGTGGTGGATATCCGCCAGCCGCTGGATGTGGAGTGGATTACACACCCCAACTGGTTCTACCGCGTCAGTAAATTCACTATGCCCTTTTTACAAGGCGAATACATCCCGAAGACACAGTTTTTGCACGAGTTGAAAGAGGTGCCCGAAAATCTGCAGGACTACGTGCTCAAGCCGCTGTTCAGCTTTGCAGGCCAGGGCGTCATCATCGATATTATGGATGGCGATATCGCCAAAATACCCGACCCGGAAAACTGGATATTGCAGGAAAAAGTAAGCTACGAGCCGGTACTGCAAGCCCCGGATGGCGGCGTAAAGGTAGAGATACGTCTGCTATACCTCTGGCCCGACGGAGATGCCCAGCCAACCCTTGCCATAAACCTTGCCCGCCTAAGCCGCGGCAAAATGATAGGCGTACGTTATAACAAAGATTTTGATTGGGTGGGCGGTACTGTGGCGTTTATGCATAAATAGTTAACAGTTAACAATTGAGTGATGGCGGTAGCGAGACCTATATTCAGGATATTTGATTATGCTAAAGCAATTGAATTTTATGTCGATTGGCTTGGGTTTACGATAGATTGGGAAGATAAGCCAAAGGATGGCCCAATTTATATGCAGGTTTCCCTTCAAGGCGTGGTGCTGCACCTTTCCGAACATCATGGAGATTGTACGCCCGGCGCAAGGATACATATTGAAGATTTTGCGGGCTTAAAAGAGTACCACAAACAACTCATTGATAAAAATTATAAGTATTACCGCCCCGGTTTAGAAAAAGCCTCATGGAACTCAAAGGCCCTTACGATGGAGGTTGGTGACCCCTTTGGTAACAGACTTACATTTACTTATGCGGGGATTGGATAAGCTATTAGCTTTCCGGTTAAACTTTATACTTTTTTAATTATCTGTACGTATATATAAATGTATTAATTTTGCAGCCATGAACATCCAGGCAATTATTATAGTAATATTATTTATTGCAGCGGTTTTTTACGTAGGCCGTATGTTGTACAACACCGTAACTGCCAAAAAAAGCTGCGGCAGCAACTGCAAATGCGGGGTGGATTTTTCTGCCATCGAGCCGCAAAAGCAGGCTAAGTAACATCATTGCATTTTTTGCCCTACCATAACCTAATCGTTTTAAATACTTTTCATGTCCAACAAACAGGTCTTTCAGGCTGATGATCCCGGCAGGTGGAACCGCTTCAAATGGATTAGCCGTATATTTTTAGTCATCATTTTATTCGGGGCGGTTGCCGCTGCGGTTACCATTACCTCCAAAGAATATCCTATACTGCCCAATCTGGATCCGGCCCCCAAAAAGATATCTAAAGAAGACCTCGAAGCACTAAAAAAATCTAAACGCTTTAAAGATTTCAAAGTAGAGAAAGCAGTAATAGAGCAAATTGCGCGCGCACGCCACCTGCACCAGCTAAAGCACCCCAACAATGCCAACCGTATAAACGCCGCCTTTTACCGCCCATGGGAGCCGCAGGCTTATAACTCGCTGCAGTTATATATGCACCGCCTGGATATGGTAGTTACCGAGGGTTTCGGCTTTACACAAAAGTCCGATTCGCTTAAGGTGCAGATAGATACCGGGCTCATCAACCTCAATAAAAAGTACAAGAAACAGATACTGGTAACCCTCAATAACTACGATAATACCAAAGGCGGGTACGATGTAGAGGAAGTAGAGCATATCATCAACAATAAGAGGGTCCGCACGGCTTTCATCAATAGCATAGTAGATAAGCTCAAGTTTTACAAGTTCCAGGGCGTTAATGTGGATCTGGACGACGTAAAGGACCGCAACAGCAAAAACTACATCGCTTTCCAGAACGAGCTTTATGCTATCCTGCATGCCAATGGCTTGCTGGTTACCCAAAATATAGTGCCGGAGGACGAAGCATATGACCTGAAACGTCTGCAGCATATCAACGATTTTATCTTCGTGATGGCGATTGACCAGCATTACGATGGCAGCAACTCGGGCGAAATAAGCAACCAGCATTGGGCCGAAGAAATATTGGATGAGGTTTGCTCCATCATCCCCAGCGAGAAGGTAATCTTTACCATAGCAGGCGGCGGCTTCGATTGGCCCGAGAACAGCATAGGTGTGCCCGCAGGTTACCAGCAGGCCATCAGTACAGCCAAGCAAAAAAAGGCAACCATTAAGTTCGATCCGGTGTCAGCCAACCTTCATTTCAATTACCTGGGCAACGATGGCTTTAACCACATTGTTTACTTTGCAGATGCGGTTACCAATTTCAACATCATCCGCATGGCCGATGATTGGTCTACCGGTGGGGTAGCCCTTTGGCGTTTAGGTGCCGAGGATCCGCGCTTATGGTCGTTTTTCCAAAAGAACCTCTCTATTGATTCTTTGCGCAAAACAGGCATCGATATCAAGCACTTCAACACTGTTGGCTTGAACGATAAAATAGATTATGCCGGCGAAGGTGGCGAGGTACTGGATTTGATAACCACACCCGATACCGGCAAGATAGCCGTAACGATGGATCCCAAGAATTTTACCATCACCAATCAAACCTACATCAAGCTGCCCTCCAAATACGTTATACGCAGGTATGGCTTAAAGCCTGGCAAAGTGGTGCTTACGTTCGATGACGGCCCCGACCCTGAGTTTACCCCGCGTATATTGGATATCCTTAAGCGCGAGAAGGTGCCCGCATCCTTCTTCATCGTAGGTTCTATGGCCGAAAAGAATATCCCCATCCTCAAAAGAATATATGATGAAGGCTACGAAATTGGCAACCACACGTTCTTCCACCCGGATATCTCTACCATCAGCGTAGATCGGGTAAACCTGGAGCTGAACGCTACCCGCAAGTTGATCGAATCGGTTACCGGGCGCAGCACCATATTGTTCCGCCCGCCCTTCAACGCAGATGCCGAACCGCAAACCCTGGCCGAGGTTATCCCCGTGGCCGAGAGCCGCCGCCAGCACTATATCACCATCGGCGAATCTATCGACCCATGGGACTGGCAGCCCGGCGTAACGGCAGATAGCATTATAGCCCGCACCATCAGGCAAAAGGACAACGGCTCGATGATATTGCTACACGATGCCGGCGGCGATACCCGCGAGGAAACCGTGAAAGCATTGCCTGCCATTATACACTACTTTAAGGCCCATGGCTACCAGTTTACCACCATTGCCGATGTGCTGGATAAAACCAAGGACGACCTGATGCCAATGCCCACCTCAGACGATAAAACCGTTTGGGGCCGCTTTTACGATGTGGTTATCGTAGGCTTCTTTTTGGGCAACAAATTCATTTTCTACCTGTTCCTTTCGGCAATCTTCCTCGCCATCGGTCGCATCGTGTTGATAGGTATTTTGGCCGTAAGGCAGTTTATGGGCGATAAAAAAGAACGGGTAGCACCTACCGCCCCCTTGCCCGCCGTAAGCATCATTGTGCCTGCATACAATGAAGAGGTAACCGCCGCCGCAACTATCGAAAGCCTGCTAAAACTGGAGTACCACAACTTTGAGGTGCTGTTTATAGACGATGGCTCTAAGGATAATACCTATGAAGTGGTAAGGGCCGCTTATGATAACCACCCGCTGGTGCGCGTATTAACCAAGCCAAACGGCGGCAAGGCATCGGCACTAAACTTCGGTATAGCACAGGCCAAAAACGATTATGTGGTTTGTATTGATGCTGATACCCAGCTGCGCAGCGATGCAATTTACCAGCTGATGAGCTACTTTACCGATGCCGAAATTGGCGCGGTAGCGGGCACGGTTAAGGTGGCCAACGAGATGAACATCATTACGCGCTGGCAATCGATAGAATACATTACGGCCCAGAACATGGACCGCCGTGCGTTCGACCTTATCAACAGTATTACCGTGGTACCGGGCGCTATAGGCGCGTTCAGCAAAGAGGCGATATCAAAAGCAGGTGGCTTCACTTACGATACCCTGGCCGAAGACTGCGACCTTACCATGCGCATACTGAAAGCAGGTTACATTGTAAAGAACAGTGCCGAGGCCGTTGCCTACACCGAAGCACCCGAATCGCTCAATATGCTGCTAAAACAGCGCTTCCGCTGGAGTTTTGGCGTGATACAAAGCTTCTGGAAAAACCGCGACGCGCTGTTCAACAAAAAATATAAATTCTTCGGCATGGTGGGCATGCCCAATATCCTCATCTTCCAGATACTGTTGCCGCTGTTTTCGCCGCTGGCCGATTTGATGATGATATTTGGCCTGCTGGGCGATAAGCCGGAAAAGATACTCATCTATTACCTGGTGTTCGTGCTGGTCGATTTCCTGGTAGCCATCATCGCATTCAAGATGGAAAAGGAAAGCTATAAGAAGCTGGTCTATATCATCCCGCAGCGTTTCATCTGGCGTCAATTGATGTATTACATCCTTTTCAAAGCCATCCGCAAAGCCCTCAAAGGCGAGCTGAGCGGCTGGGGCGTATTGAAGCGTACCGGCAACGTAAGCATCAAAAAAGAAGATTTGGAGAGTGAAGAGCCTGCCGCCTGGACGAAGTAGTTAAGTGAGATTGTATCATAATAAAAATTCGCCAAAACAAATCTTTGTGCCTCTCTGTGTTTTTTCTCCGTAGCCTCTGTGGTAAAATCGCCACAAAGAGGCCCTTGCCGAAACCCTGCATAAAATAATAAATTCCCTTACCTTTGCATCCTTATGGGCAAATCTGGCAAACCAAGGGTAAATAAGGTTTTTGAAAACGTAACGGTAATTGATATAGCCGAAGAAGGCAAAGGTGTTGGCAAAGCCGACGATTTTGTGTTGTTTATAGAAAAAGCCGTACCCGGCGATGTGGCCGACATAGAAGTTTACCGCAGCAAGAAAAACTTTGGCGAAGGTAAGATCATCAATCTGGTAACACCATCCGAATATCGCACCGATGCTTTTTGCGAGCACTTTGGCGTTTGCGGGGGCTGCAAATGGCAGCACATGACCTACGAGGCACAGCTAAAATTCAAACAAAAAGCCGTGCACGATGCGCTTACGCGAATAGCAAAAATAGAGGTGGATCATATGGATACCATAGTGCCGTCCCCAGCCGACAGGTATTATCGCAACAAACTAGAGTACACTTTCTCGAACAAACGCTGGCTGTACGATGGCGAGAACCGCGAGGACGAGGCGCTGGACATGGACGCCCTCGGCTTCCATATCCCCGGCAGGTTTGATAAGATATTGAACATCAACCATTGCTACCTGCAGGCCGAGCCATCAAACGATCTGCGCAACAGCATCAACCAATACGCCAAAGGGCAGGGGATTTCTTATTACGACGTGCGCCAGCATACCGGCGCTTTGCGCAACCTCATTATCCGCACCTCGTCTACCGGCGAAATTATGGTGATAGTGGTTTTCGCCCATGCGGATGAGGAGCAGGTAAGCAAGCTGATGGGCTTTGTGGATACCAACTTCCCGCAGGTAACCTCGCTGCTGTATATCCTCAACACCAAAATGAACGATACCATCTTCGATCAGGAGGTGCATAGCTGGAAAGGGCCCGAATACATACACGAAGAAATGGCAACGGCCGATGGCCGGGTTATCCGCTTTAGGGTTGGCCCCAAATCGTTCTACCAAACCAACTCCATACAAGCCCTGAAACTGTACGAAATTACCCGCGATTTTGCGGAATTCAGAGGCGATGAGCTGGTTTATGACCTTTACACCGGTGCAGGCACCATAGCCAATTTCATAGCGGGGCAGGTGCGCGAAGTGGTGGGCGTAGAGTACGTACCAACGGCCATAGAAGATGCTAAAGTTAACTCGCAGATAAACAACATTACCAATACCAAATTCTTTGCGGGAGATATGAAGGATGTGCTGGTGGCCGATTTTGTGGCCGAACACGGCAAACCCGACGTAATCATCACTGATCCTCCCCGCGCAGGCATGCACGCCGATGTGGTTGCCCGCCTGATGGAAATAGAAGCCCCTAAAATAGTTTACGTAAGCTGCAACGCCGCCACCCAGGCCCGCGATTTATTGGTACTGAAAGAGAAATACGATACCGTGAAAATACAACCGGTAGATATGTTCCCGCATACTCAGCACGTGGAGAATGTGGTGCTGCTGAAGTTAAAGGAAACTGTTTAGAAGAGCAGCTAAGCAGCCTTTGCGACCAATGACAAAGCTGGAAATTCCTGGAAAATCACAGCTAAAATCTGTCAAAAACCTGGAAAAAGCTGGACAAGATTTTGTACCCAGCACCCAGCATGTTTAGCCAAAAACAGCCATTCCATGCAAATTTCGCGGTTTTTGAGTCTTTAGCAGAAATGCCTTAAAACAGCGTAAAAAATTAAGAAAAACTCCGAAAAACACAGATTTTTTAAGGTGTTTTGGCGAATTTAAGCAAGTAGCCATAGCAAAAAGCGAGTACTTGCGATTTCATTCAGCCCGCCTAATCTCAACGGTTTTTTCCAGCATTTCTATAAAATAAAACTGGACAAAAATAACCCCTCAGCTTACCTGCTTAGTGCCGCACAAACTTCCTCAATCGTTTCGCTCAGCGGCTTAAACTCAAAGCCTATCGCTTTCTTTATTTTACTGGTATCGAACTCCCGTGTTACGGATGCAGCGCGTGCACTGGCTTTATCTATGGCGGGGTCGTTGCCGGTTAGGCTTCCCCAAAATGATGCGCCGCGCCAGGCTACTTCCATCATAAATGGTGTTGCCAGCTTCCTGGGGGCGGGCACGCCCAGGGCTTCGGCTATCTCGGTGAAAATTTGCTTAAAAGGGCGGTTTTCTGCCGAAATAATGTACCGCTCGCCGCTTATGTTGCTGTCCATCAGCGCAATCATGCATTTGGCCACATCCTGCACATCTATGAAACCCATGGTGCCTTTGGTGTAGTATTTCAAGCCCTTACGCACGGTCTCGAAAATTTGCCCGCTGCCCTCCAGGCCTGAACTGGGGCCGATGATGATGCTTGGGTTTACAATAAGGGCATCAAGCCCTTCGGCAATGCCGCGCCAAACTTCCATCTCGCTCTCTAGTTTTGATATGGCGTAGCCGTCTTCCTCCAATGTTGGGTCCAGGTGATGCTCCTCAGTAATCAATTCGCCGGGTTTGGCCTCGCCAACGGCCGCTACCGAACTGGTATGCACCATGCGGATGCTTTTTTCCAGGCAAAGATTTACCAGGTAGCCCGTACCGGTTACATTGGTGCGTATCATCGAATTTTTATCTGCAGCTTTCAAGGATACCCAGGCCGCACAATTGTACACCTGCGTTACGCCGTCCAGCGCCGCTTCTAAGGCAAAGGCATCCATCAGGTCGGCCTCTACCCATTCTATTTTGGCAGGGTAGGGCACCAAAATTCCGGGTACAGTAGATGAACTGCGTTTAGTACAGCGGATGCTATTACCTCGCAGTATAAGCTCCCTCGCCAGTTCGGCCCCTAAAAAACCTGTTGCCCCCGTAACTAAAATCATATGTGCAAATGTGCAGATTTTAAATGTGCAAATGAATTTGTAGTTATGCCGGTTGCCAAAAACATCTGCACATCTGAAAATTGAATATCTGCACATCCAAAAATATCTGCACATTTGCACATCCGCATATCTGCACATCAAACCATATGTCTTTAGCCGATTTTTTTGCCCCGATAGATATAAAGAAAATAACGCCTAAAGATGGGTTTTATACCAGCCAGCTTGGCGATAGGATAGAGCACTATTCCGTTGCCTTCCCCGATTTGGAGCAGAAGGTGGATATCGCCATCATCGGCGTGCTGGAAGATCGCAACGCCATAAACAACGCAGGTTGTGCCCTTGGCCCCGATTACGTTCGTGAAAAGCTGTACCTGCTTAACGAGGGGGCTTACAACACCAAAATAGTAGATTTGGGCAATATAGCCCGCGGCGAAAAGGTGACAGATACCTACTACGCGCTTAAAACCGTGGTAGAAGAGCTGATAAAGAAAGATATCCTTCCGCTTATCATAGGCGGCGGGCAGGACCTCACTTACGCCCAGTACATGGGCTACGAAAGCCTGGAGCAAAAGGTAGATGTACTAGTGGTAGATTCGCATTTCGATTTGGACGACGATGGCTTCGGCAGCAGCATTGAAACCAATTCCATCGCTTACCTCAACAAGATATTCCTGCACGAGCCGAATTACCTCTTCAACTTCAGCAACCTGGGGTACCAAACTTATTTCACCAGCCAGGAAAGCCTGCGGGTGATGGATAAGCTTTACTTCGACGTGCACCGCCTGGGCGAACTGGCCGGCAACATCACCGTAACCGAGCCGGTTATCCGCAATGCCAATATGCTAAGTTTCGATATAGGGGCCATCCGCTCTTCAGATGCTGCGGCCAACGCTAACGCTAAGCCGAACGGTTTTTACGGTGAAGAGGCCTGCCAGATATGCCGGTATGCCGGTTTCAACGATAAGCTTACTTCTATAGGTTTTTACGAATTTAACCCAGTCTACGATACTAACGGCCAAACCGCGATGCTGATATCGCAAATGGTGTGGTGTTTCATAGATGGTTTTTATAATCGCAAGAAAGATTTTCCGCTCAACCCCAAATCGCAATACCTCATTTATAAAACCAGCCTGAAGCATGATGAGCATGAATTGGTATTCGTAAAAAGCAAAAAAAGCGATCGCTGGTGGATGCAGGTACCTTACCCAACGGGCGGTTCGCGCAACGAACGTTTCCATCTGGTGCCTTGCCGGTACGAGGATTATAAAACCGCCCGCTCCGGCGATATGCCAGATTTGTGGTGGCGCACTTACCAAAAGTTGAACTGAACGGCAATTCATTAGCCCTTTAAGCGTTACATTATCTTTACTGTTATTATAATGAAGAGATTTTTTTTATGCCTGCTGGCTTTTTTGCCTACAATGGCATTTGCACAAACTGCCGCGCCTTTTACCATAAAAGCAAAGGTTGGCAAGTTAGATAAGCCCGCGCAAGCTTTTTTAGCTTACCAGTTGGGTGCCAATACCGTTATCGATTCCGCAGCCATAGTAAACGGTGAATTTACCTTCACCGGTACCATAACTAACCCGGTAAACGCCACCATGTTTATTGATTATAAAGGCGAAGGGTTTGCTAAATACGTGGCACAGAACTTCAGCCAGAGTGCTGGGCCGGCAAAAACAGCCGACTATTTGGGCTTTTACGTGGAAAAAGGCGAACTGGGTATTACTTCGCCCGATTCCTTGAAGCACGGCAAAATCACCGGTTCTAAAACAACCGACGACGAAGCCAAACTGACAGCTCAACTTAAACCAATAATGGCCAAAGCGAAAGCCCTTGCCAGCGAAGCCAAGGCCGCCACGCCGGAGCAACAGCAGTCGGCAGCGTTCCAAAACAACATGCAGGTTAAATACAAAGCCCTGCAGCAAGAACAAAAAGCCGCGTTGAAAAGCTTCATCGTTAGCAACCCCGATAGCTACCTTAGCCTGCTGGTGCTTACCAGCGTAAGCGGCCCCTCGCCCGATGTAGCCGAAGTAGAACCTTTGTTCAATTCCCTGTCGGAAGATTTGAAGAACTCTGACCAGGGCAAGCAACTGAAATATGAGCTGGACAAACTCAAAGTAACTGCGATAGGTTCTATTGCGCCCGATTTTATACAGAACGACGCAAACGGAAAGCCTGTGCAATTGTCGTCTTTCCGTGGGAAGTATGTGTTGATAGATTTTTGGGCATCGTGGTGCGGCCCCTGCCGACAGGAGAACCCCAATGTGGTGCGTACCTATAATAAATACAAATACAAAAATTTTACCGTTTTAGGCGTATCCCTTGATAAGGAAGGTGCCCGCGATGCCTGGTTGGCCGCCATTAAAAGCGATCGGCTGGAGTGGACGCAGGTGTCTGACCTTAAATTCTGGAACAACATGGCTGCAAGGCTTTACGACGTGCGCTCCATCCCCCAAAACTATTTGATTGACCCGCAGGGCAAAATAGTAGCCAAGAACCTGCGCGGCGATGATTTGGATAATAAATTGGAAGAGCTGCTGGGGAAAATATAATGTAGTCGGGCGTCGGAAAGACGGATGGAGCTTCACGACTGCGGGCTTTCCGTCTTTCAATTTTGCGCCGGTGCTTTGAATATTAACGGGATAGTTGCATCTTTTCCGCTTTAAATATACATTTATATCATGAAGAGAATATTGTTGGGTGCCCTTGCGCTTATACCCGCTGCGCTTTTTGCACAGGATACCAAATACACCGTACAGGGCAATGTGGGCACGCTGAATAAGCCGGCCAAAGTTTATTTACAATATAAAAAGGACGGCAAATCGGTAACGGATTCTGTTACCCTTAAGGATGGCAAATTCCTGTTCAAGGGAGATGCCGGTACCGCGCCAACCAGTGCGCGCCTGTGGTTTAACCCTACCGCATCGGGCTTAAACAGCGCTGAAGATTCGCATTCCTTATACCTGGAGCCAGGTGTAATTACGCTGACAACTACCGATTTGCTGGCCAACGGTAAATTGGAAGGGCCAAAAACCAACCAGGAAAACGAATTGTACCATGCCGCCATAAAAGTGGTTGACAATGGATACGATGCGCTTGATGCCCGCGAAAAGGCAGCGGGTGATGCCGCAAAAGCCGACACCTTTATCAGGCAAACAAAGCTGCGGGAGAAAGCCCTGAGCGAGCAATGGAAAGCTATTAACAAGCAGTTTATTAAAGACCATCCCGATTCATATATCAGCCTTACGGCCTTACGCTCGTATGCTTATAGCGCTGATTATGCCGATATAGCGCCTTTATACGAATCCCTGTCGGCAGAGGTTAAACAATCTAAGGATGGCAAAACCTTTGGCGACTTGTTGCCCAAGCTAAAAGCAGTTGCCCTTGGTGCTACTGCGCCCGAGTTTGCCGAAGCCGACACTGCGGGTAAGGTAGTAAGCCTGTCGTCTTTCCGTGGTAAGTATGTGCTGATAGACTTTTGGGCATCGTGGTGCGGCCCTTGCCGCGCCGAAAACCCTAATGTGGTGAAAGCTTACGGGCAATATAAAGACAAGAATTTTACCATTATTGGCGTATCGCTTGACAAACCTACAGCCAAAAAAGCCTGGCTGGATGCAATCCATAAAGACGGCCTGGCTTGGACCCAGTTATCAGACCTTAAGTTTTGGGATAGCAAAGCGGCCGGTATGTATGGCGTAAAGGCTATTCCTCAAAACTTTTTGATTGACCCTAACGGCAAAATCATAGCCAAAAACTTAAGAGGCGACGATTTGAATGATAAGCTGGCGGAGTTGTTTGGAAAGATATAATGAGTCATTGAATCATTAGGTCATTGAGTCATTAAAAAGGCGGAATTGTATGTGCAGTTCCGCCTTTCTATTTATATCGACCTGTTGCAATGACTCAATGACGCGCAAGCAAAATGACTCAATGATTAAAGTAAATCAAACCCTATATCACGCCTAAAATAAACGCCATCGTAGTAAATGCGCGCGGCATCGGCAGTGGCTTGCTGCAGAGCATTGAACATGTTATCCTGCAGGCTGGTAATGGCCAGCACGCGGCCGCCGGTGGTAATTATGTCATCGCCACTTAGGCTTGTGCCCGCGTGGAACACATGCGAGCCGCGAACGTTCTCAATACCACTGATGGCTTTATTCTTTAAATATTCGCCCGGGTAACCGCCTGCTACGCAAACTACGGTTGCGGCGGTTTTATTAGATATAGTGAGTTCTTTCTCGTTCAGATTGCCATTGGCTACGCCCTCCAGCAAGTCAACGAAGTCGGATTCTATGCGGGGCATTACGCTTTCGGTTTCCGGGTCGCCCATGCGGCAGTTGTATTCTATTACCCATGGTTCACCCTCAGTATTCATCAGCCCTATGAAAATAAAACCCTTGTAGGGGATGCCTTCTTTTTTAAGCCCCTCAACCGTTGGGATGATTACGCGTTGCTCTACCTTAGCCATGAACGCAGCATCAGCAAAGTGCACCGGCGAAACAGAACCCATGCCGCCTGTATTAAGGCCTGTGTCGCCCTCGCCAATGCGTTTGTAATCTTTAGCTTCTGGCAGTATTTTATAGTTGCTGCCATCCGTCATCACGAAAACCGAAAGCTCTATGCCGGTGAGGAATTGCTCAATCACCACTTTAGAGCTGGCATCGCCAAATTTGGCTTCGGTGAGCATTTCGGCCAGTTCCAGCTTGGCTTCTTCCAGGGTAAGGCATATCAACACGCCTTTGCCTGCAGCCAGGCCATCTGCCTTCAGCACAACTGGCAGGCCCGCGGTGGCCAGGTAATCGAACCCTTCTTGCAGGGTATCTTTGGTAAACGTTTTGGATGCAGCTGTAGGTACATTGTTGCGCTGCATAAAATCCTTGCTAAAATCTTTGCTGCCCTCCAGTTGCGCTGCCTGTTGCTGCGGGCCTATTACCGGGATGTTCTTCAGTTCATCGTCGGCTAAAAAGTAATCGTGGATGCCTTTTACCAAGGGCTCTTCGGGGCCAACCAGTACCATATCGATGGCGTTGCCCAGGGCAAATGCTTTTATGCCGGCAAAATCGGTAACCTTAAGGTCAACGTTGGTGCCGTACTGGCCGGTGCCGGCATTGCCGGGGGCAATAAAAAGCTTATCGCATTTAGGGCTTTGGGCAATTTTCCAGGCGAAGGCACTTTCCCTTCCACCCGAACCAAGGATCAGGATATTCATGGGGCGAATATAAGGTTTTTGATGTGCAGATATGCGGATGTGCAAATGTGCAGATGATTTTCGGATGGGATTCGTTAAGTTTACCGTATGTCGAAACGCATGAATAGGTTGATGAATCTACCGGTTTATAAGAAAGCAGAGGAGATTTACGAGATGGCCCGTGTTATTGTGGAGGTGATTGACGAGAGCGACAAGTACGAACACGAGTGGCTCACAAAGGAAATTTTGAGCAATGCTACCATGATATTGGGTAAAATTGCGAACGCAGAGGGTGGTGGACTTTATTCGTTGCGGATGTACAATGCTGTACGCATTAGGTTGGGCATACAGGATATGATGAATGCGGTTATTAGTACCGAAATGTTCGGCATGAATAAGGAAGATTACGTGCAACTGATGCGCGATAAAGTGGAAGAGTTTAGAGTGGAGTTTGTTGCCTGGATACGCGGTTTCGATAAAACGCACGACATTCCGGATGATTGGGCTATCCGCTTCGATACAAGCACACCGGAGCAGGAGAAACTGGAAGAACTGATGTTTGACGAGGATACGTTTTTTGATAGATTGAGCGAGGATGATGACGAAGACCTGGGTTGGACAGACGAAGATGATGAGGACCACCCCAAATAATAGTTGTTGGTACGCCGGCATACCATAGCCTATCAAGCCTACATCCTTTAAGAATATGCAGAGCGCTTGGCCTTGTTTTTGCATTATCTGCTTAATAAATTATCTTTAGGGACGAAAAAACTGATCCGTTTTGGCGCAAAAACCTCTACTTACCTATATTCCGGCCCTTACCGGCGTGCGTGCTATGGCCGCATACCTCGTATTCATTTCGCATTACTGCTACGCATTCGATGAGAATTTTCCCCATGCTGTGCAACGTTTTTTCACCGAATTCCATATTGGGGTAACTATTTTCTTTACGCTATCGGGTTTTTTGATCGCTTTCCGTTATTTCGATACCTTCGAATTAACCGGTGATTGGTTCAAACAGTACCTTAAAAACCGTGTGGCGCGCATCTATCCCATGTATCTCCTGCTTACGCTGGGGGCCTTCGCCAGCTTCTATTTCAGCCACGATGAAAAGGTGACCAATGGCTTCGGCAGTCCCATAGGGCTTTTGCTCATGAACATCACCTTCGTGCGCGGCTTTTTCGACCAATTGAAGTTTACCGGCATTGCGCAGGGCTGGAGCCTAACGGTAGAAGAATGCTTTTACTTCTCGGCACCGTTTATCTTCTTTTTCGCGCAGCGGTACAAAAAATTCTATATACAGCCTTTCATCATTACGGCCATCGGTGCCTTGCTGGTGCTGATATTCCGCAATGTAAACTGGTATGGTTTCTTCGGCAATTTTACGTTTATGATGCTCTATACCTTTTTGGGGCGTTGTTTCGAGTTTTTTGTGGGGATACAGCTGGCACTTTTTGTACGCAAGAAAACTTTAGATGGGCAAAGCAAGCAAAAGCTTACCTACCTTGGTTTCGTGCTAATGTTTGCCTGCGTGTGGGTTATGAGTACGCTGCCTATACCCAAAGGCGAAGCGGCAGGGCTGCAGCACCCCCTGGGCATCATCACCAATAATTACCTCCTATCCATCAGTATAGCCATCTTTTTTTACGGCCTGCTTACCGAGACTTCCCTCCTCAAGAAAATATTATCCAATAAATTCGTGGAGTTGCTGGGCAAAAGCTCCTATATATTCTATCTTATCCATTTGGGATGGATGTACAACGGCTTGCACTTTAGCCTAAACTGGCTAAACGATTACGTTTTCGATCTGTACGATAAATGGGGGGTAGACTGGAACTCTCCTTTCCAATACGATAATTTGAACGTACTTTACGCTTTTATAATCCTCAACGGAATATCTATCCTATTATTCAAAACCATAGAGGAGCCATTGAATCATTACATCCGCCGGTCGGATTTTTTGATCAGGAACAAAAAACGAACTGCAACCGTATAATACGGGACTTAAAAAAAAGAAACGATATAAAAATGCGAATATCACGAGGCTTTAAATTTTATGTTGTTACGCTAAGCATCGTCCTGGCAGGCTGCTACAGCGCGTTTGCGCAGGACGATAAAGAAGATGAAGGCGAAGTATTCATAGAGGTGAAACCCGGTACTAAAAACGCCCTTTTTAAAGGAAGCGACGATATTGAATTTAAGCTGAAATTAAAGAGCACCTATAAAGAAAACCAGGACGGCAAACTTACCTATAACGTGTTAAGCGACGATTTTAAACAGCTATCAACCAATAGCATGTGGGTACATCTCATCAAAAATTCTTCGGAAACTTACAGTGTACTGCTGCCAAAAGGTGCCCCCGGCTTTTACAGAGTGCATTTTATGTTGAACCTTACTTCGTATGATGATACGGTGAAACGCGTATTCGGTATCGACCCGGAAAAGATAAAAACCACCTTGCACAAACCTGCCGATTTTGATGCCTTTTGGCAGGGCACTATAGATACCCTTAAAAGTATTAAGCCTGAGTTTAAGTTTACCGAAGACAAAAAGAAATCGACCAAAGAGAAGATTGTTTACCTGTGCGAGATGAAATCGTGGGAGGGCATTACCATACGCGGTTGGCTCACCGTGCCAAAGGGCGGCAAAAACTACCCTATACTTTACCGTGTGCCGGGTTACACCATCGATATGAAGCCCGACTATGATAAGGAGGATTTTGCGGTGTTTACTATCAACGTGCGCGGTAACGGCAACAGTCGCGATGTAATTGCACCCGATTATAAACAGTATAACCTGGTGAATATAGAGAGCCGCGATAAGTATATTTACCGCGGCGCGTATATGGATTGCCTGCGCGGGGTTGATTTTTTGGCTGCCAACGCTACCAAGCTTAGGCTGAACCCCGATAAGATAGTGGTAGAGGGCGGTAGTCAGGGCGGCGCGCTGGCGGTGTTTGTGGCGGCAATGGATAAACGCGTTAAGCTCTGTACCTTCCAGGTGCCGCTATATGCCGATATGCACGATTCTTACGCCATAGGCAGCTCGTACCCGGTTGATACGTGGCCAACGCTGGTTTTTCATGATTATATCAAGAAACACAATGGCTTTACTAAAGAAAAGCTGCTGGCGGTTTGGGATTATTACGACCCCCAGAACTTTGCCGATAAGGTAAAAAGTAAGGTGCTGATGGGGATTGGTCTATTGGATGAATTTTGCCCGCCGCGCTGCAGTTTTGGCATGTTCAATAAATTCGCCAACACCAACAACGAATATTTTGTAGTGGCCGATAAGGCGCATGAAGTTAATTTTACCTATTTTACATTTCAATACTACTGGCTGAAAGAAGATTTCAGGATGCCGTAAACAGCAGATACCTATGAAAAAAGTTTACATTATTTGTTTATTACTGCTTATCATGGGCTCGGCTAAACAGCAGGCCTATGCAGGCTGGCCTATTGGCAAATATCGCAATATCGTAGTACCATCGTTTAATTACTACACTTCTAAGGACGTATATAACAGCAACGGCAAAAAGGTAAAGCCCGATGGCAACAGCCAGTTTACCAGCTATGCTTACGGCCTGTATGTAGGCTATGGCATCACCCGTCGGCTCGATCTTATCGTAAACGTTTTAGCGCCTAACCAGCAAAGCCAGTTCACCACAACTGCTGGTACCACCTATCAGGAAAGCTTTGGGTTTGGCGATTTGCAGGCCGGGCTTAGCTACGCGCTTGTCAATTTCGATTACAAGGCCTATTTTTCGGTACAGGTATCGGGCATTGCTCCACTTTATAAACACGATGAAGATGTATTGGACCTGGGGTACGGCACCTTCGGTTCCGAAATAAAATTCATGTACACCGGCAGTTTCAATAAGAATTTCTTGCGGGGATGCTATTTTAACGTAGAGGCTGGTTACCGCCGCTATTTTGATGCACAGGGCCCTAATGTTATCCTTTACTCGGCACTGCTGGGTATCCCTATCAATAAAAAGAACCAGGTAAGTTTTGAGATTGGCGGGCAAAGGTCCTCCAGCTCCAACAAATCATTCAGCCAGAACTTAAGCGTAAACCGCGATTTTGCCTTCACCAAAGGCGCTATTAACGTTGGCCACACCTTCAGCCGGAGGTTTTCGCTTTTTGCCAATGGCTTTTACACCTTTATGGGCCGCAACTCGGGCGTGGGCTATGGCGGCGCCTTGCAGGCGGTGTTGAAGATATGACCGCTGATTTAGGTTGATTTTTGTTCGCACCGATTAAAACGATTTTTTCGATTGCACCGATAGCTTCTGTTTGCTTATTTCATTATTTTAGAGGAATAAAAAATGGATGAAAATCGTAGAAATTCTGTTGTTCAACTTTTTTACTAAAACCTATCTTAAACAGGTAAATCGCGGTTTTTTTTTGAACAGGAGGTTGAAGTGAGTAGCGGCAGATATGTTTTTTACCATGTCTGTGTTTTTCCCGGTGGCACTTATATTTTTTATCCCCCAAATTGTTTTTGATACCGCATACTCGCCAATGAAACAACTTAGCCCATTGCTATTGTTGGCATTTGTTCCCTTTCTGGTCATCTGTTTCGCATTGTTAAATAAAGATTACTATCGTGCCAAAAGTGTTGCTAAGCGGATTTACGGATATTCTGTTTTGGACATCAGGACTAACCAAATAGCCAGCCGTTCGAAATGCGCGATCAGAAATATTACGGCCTTTATTTGGCCGGTTGAGGTGCTCATGCTACTTGTAAATCCCGAACGCAGGTTAGGAGATTTTTTGGCTGGAACAACCGTAAAAAATGATAATGTCGAAGCACCGGAATTGATACTGAATGATATAAAAGATAGAGTTAGTTACGGAGATGCAGGTGCATTATATTTGCCTGCTTTTTTGGCAATCCTTATGTTAATATTATCATCATTTCCCCTTTGGACTGCATTGTGATATATCCAATTACGTTCTCTTTAATTGCTCATATATACTCCCTCCCCTAATTTTAAATCGAATAAATTCAAATTTTAAAGCAAGGAGTTATATTTTTAGGGAATTATCGGTCAATGGAAATTGCCGGGGATAAAGCCGTATGACCTTTGCAGCAATAGCGGTGTTGTGCGGCTCTAAATCATCGTAAATGCTTTTCAATTCGTTCGAGTTTTTAATCTTCTTTCCGCTTGTTACGCTGTTGTATTATCTGGTGCCCCATAAGTTCAGGTGGTCGCTGCTGCTTTTTGCCAGTTGTATATTCTACATGGCGTTTATCCCGGTTTATATCTTCATTTTATTCATTACCATCCTTATAGATTATTTTGCGGCGATATACATCAGCCGGTCGGAAGGGCGGAGGCGGAAGCTCTACCTCATCATCAGTATCGTATCTACCTGCCTGGTGCTTTTTATTTTCAAGTACTTCAACTTTTTTAACAGCCATGTGCGTTTCGCTGCCCACCTTGCGCACTGGAACTACCCCATACAGGCCTTAAGTATCATATTGCCGGTGGGCTTATCGTTCCATACATTCCAAAGCCTTGCTTATGTTATAGAGGTGTACAGGGGCCATCAAAAGCCCGAACATCATTTTGGCATTTACGCTTTATATGTGATGTTTTACCCCCAATTGGTAGCCGGCCCCATAGAGGGTCCGCAGAACATGCTGCCCCAGTTTTATGAGAAGCACGAGTTTGACTACGATAATGTAACCCAGGGTTTAAAGCGGATGCTATGGGGCTTTTTTAAGAAAGTGGTTGTAGCCGATAGGCTGGCCCTGTACGTAAACGCGGTTTTTATGGCGAATGGGCATCATAACGGCACTACCCTGGCGGTTGCGGTGGTGTTTTTTGCCTTCCAGATATATTGCGATTTTTCGGGATACTCGGATATTGCCATCGGTAGTGCACAGGTGATGGGCTTTAAGCTGGTTGCCAATTTTAACCGGCCTTTCTTAAGCAAAAGTGTTACCGAATACTGGCGCAGGTGGCACATCTCGCTTACAACCTGGTTCAATACTTACCTGTTTACGCCAATCATGGTACAGAAGCGCCATTGGGGCAAATTTTCCGTAGTGTTTGCCTTGTTGGTAACCTTTTTTGTGAGCGGCCTTTGGCACGGCGCGGCTTATACGTATATCTCTTTCGGGCTGGTAAACGGCATTGCTGTGTGTTACGAGTTTTTGACTAAGAAAACCCGGAAGAAGGTTTTCGGCTTTCTGCCTGAAGTGGTGGCGAAAATGCTATCCACCCTGCTCACTTTTGCTTTTGCCTGCTTTGCGTTCGTGTTTTTCAGGTCGGGCTCCATGGCCGAGGCGTTGAGCATACTGGGCAAGATACTTTTTGCGCACGGCGAGTTGTTTACGGCCAACAATTATTGGTTGATCGGTTATTCCATCATCGGCATACTCATTGTGGTTACAGTTGAGGTTTCTGAGGAGTATGGCCTGTTCGGCAAGGTTAGCTTTTTAAATAATAGTAAGCCTTTGCTGAGGTATTCAACCTATTGCCTGCTTGCTATGCTGATACTTCTGTTTGGAGTTTTTGGTAAAACGCAGTTTATTTACTTCCAGTTTTAACATGCAGCAGAAACCCGCAACCGACTTAAAACGCTTCCTGAAGAAGTTCGCCGTGCTGGCAATTGTGCTGGTACTGCTCGATTTTTCTATCGGCGCTTTGCTCAGGCACCTCTATTTTAAGCAGAAATTCAACGATGTAACCTACGTGCTTAATAAAGCCCGGGCGCAAACGCTGGTGTTCGGTTCATCCAGGGCCATGCATCAGTATGTGTCTAAAACATTCGAGGCAAAGCTCAACACTACGTTTTACAATTGCGGTCGCGAAGGCTATAAGCTCATCTACAATCTGGCAGCCATATCCGCAGTGTTGGAGCGCTACAAGCCTAAGCAAATTATACTGGACATATACCCCGACGAATTCGCTACCTCCGAAGAAGGAAACCTTTCTTTGTTATTGCCCTACCACGATAACCCGGCCATTAAGCCCTTCATCAAGTACAATAGCAAGTTCGAGGATTTTAAGCTGCTATCTTCCATATACCCTTATAATGCGTTGCTGGATAATATCCTTGCAGAAGCTGTACACCCAACCAGGGTAAATCCCGATACCACCGATGGCTACGCCAAGCTAAGCTCGGTATTGGAGAAGCACCCCATGTTACCATTTAAGCACGACCAAGCCATTGCCAGTCGCATCGCTTTGCTCGATAGCTTTCTAAATGACCTCAACAAGAAAAACGTTGATATTACGCTGGTAGTTTCGCCCATCTATTTCTCATTCGGGGCCGATGATAACACGATAGCGATCCTTACTGGCTTCAGCAAAAAATACCCCAACGTGCATTTTATCAGTTACGCAAACAACCCTTCATTTACTGATGCAAGCTTGTTTTATGATGATTATCACCTGAACGACCAGGGAGCGCACGCCTTTTCGGAAGACTTGGCCAACAGGTTATTGGAGAGGAGATAAGAAAGCCTTCATCAATTTCTCATTTAGATAATTTAACGCAGCCTAACTCCTGTATTCCCCAAAAATCTCCACAACCTTTTTCGTCCTGAACTCGAACACCTCTTTTACCTTATTGGCTACAAACAAGCTATTAGCTAACCGACCGAAGATGCCAAAAGGGATGGCATAGTGCAGCAGATCCGTCATTTCTACGCCGCCGGGTATTTCCCTGAAATGGTGCTGATGGTGCCAGAGGGCGTAAGGGCCAAAGCGTTGCTCATCTACAAAATACTTCCCTTCTTCTACATGGGTTATCTCCGTCATCCAGTTAAGTTTGATGCCAAGCACCGGCGACACCTTGTAGGTAATCACCATGCCGGGGTACATCTTCGCCTCGCCGTTGTAGGTGCTGGTTACCACGAAGTCCATCTCGGGCGGGGTGATTTTGGCCAGATTATGCGGCGATGAAAAGAAGTCCCAGGCCTCTGCCAGGGTGATGGGTAAATTCTGCGTAAGCTTTAATGCGTATGTTTTCACGCCGCAAGTAAGGGATAATAGTTAAATACAATTTAGTTGCAATGCAATTTTATTGGTCTAATCCCGTACCAATTGGCAGTCCGCGGCGGCTCCATTCGCTCCAGCTTCCTACGTATAGCTTGGGGCCTGTGATGCCCGCATACTCCATGCCCAGTAGGAGGTGGCAGGCCGTAACGCCCGATCCGCAATGCACAATTACGTCCTGCGGTTTTACCTTGCCTATGGTATCGGCGTAGAGTGTGGCCAGCGCGTGCTTGGTAAGGTACGTTCCCTCGGGCGAGAGGCTGTTGCTATAGAACAGGTTCACCGCACCGGGGATGTGCCCTGCAACCAGGTCAAGCGGCTCGGTAAGGCCCTGGTAACGCACGCCCTCGCGCACATCTATTACTACGCGGCCCTCGTCTGCGGCAGCTTTTTTTACTTCTTCTATATCCACCGTATTGGCGTACTCCGCAGGGATAGGATAGGGCTCTACGGCGGTGTTTTGGTACTCGTCGGTAGCCAAAGGTATGCCGGCATCGGTTGCAGCCTTTAAGCCGCCGTTTATCACCTGTACGTTGGCGTGGCCTATCGAGCGCAGCATCCACCACAGGCGCGCGCCGCCCATGGCACCGGCCTTATCATCGTAAACAATTACGTGGCTATCGGGGGTAATGCCCCAGCGGGCAAGGGTATCGGTAAAATCTTCCAAAGCAGGCAGCGGGTGGCGGCCGCCGAAGGCGGCGTCGGCAGGTTTAGAGGCGAGGTCGGCGTCCAGGCCGGCGAATACGGCATTGGGCAGGTGCCCGGACAGGTAACGCTCGTGCGCATCGGCACCGGCGCGTACATCTATGATGATGCTGGAGTTATCCAAAATATGCGGGTCGGTAATTTCAATAAGCGGCGACATAGGCTATGTGTATTTTTTAGGCAAATATATAAATGATGACGCAGTTATCCCTTACTTTCATTTTGCTCAAGCCATCTGTCGTAATCGGTTTTGTGTTTGCCGGAATAAAAACGAAAATCATACACGGTAACATATGTAAGCCAAATGAGCGCAAAAAAACCGCCTGGTAAACTCACAAGCATCAACCATCCAAAAACAAACATCATCGAAAATAATTCACCGTAATCCGTGCTTCCAATAATACAAGGATGTGCGCCGGCTTCGTTAAGAATACAACCATGCTTTTCGGCAAAAAAGCTTGCAGCTACAACTAACAAAAGCGGAAAGCCGGCTGCCAAAATTATCAATAGGTAATAGATGGGGGCGCGTTTGAGTTTCGAGCGACTTTTATAAAATTTATACGGCATAGTGCAAGGTAGCAATTAGCCAATATTATATTAGCAACGAGATATTCGTGCCGCCGAGAAAGAAACTGCGGCCTTTAGCTGCGACATTACTTAATACGTGACGAGTGCAGCCTATGAAATAGGCCATTAAACCATTCACTACCCACCACTCACTAACGCTCCCTATTGCACCATCTTATTGGCACAGCACGAGCTGGCGAAGGCCTCGGGCTTGGCTTTGAACACGAAACCCATGCTGAGGATGTAGCCCATGGCCTCGTGCAGGGCCTGGTTGCTCTTGAACATTGGGTTGGTGTTGATGTCGGCGTGCACCTCAAGTTCTACCTCGTACAGGTCAAGCAGGTCGCAGAGTTTGTAGGCAATGTCGATCGATTTCTGCACCTCGTTGAGCATACGCTCTTTGATGGTCATCTTTTGGGAGGTACGCTCCTGGTGGATGAACATGAAAGCGCCCCGCGCTTCGCGGATGAAGACGATAACCGTAGCGAAATCGGTAACCGAGCCTTTTACCTGCGAATCGGTGCCGATGCAAACCTTAAGCTTGTTGCCTAGCTGGGTTTCGCGCTCAATGGCACGCTCTACTTCTTCTAAGATGGGTGTTTGGATAATCTCCCCGCTGAATTTTTTCCAGGCCATAAAAATGCATTTAGATGATTTTTAGTACGCGACCTTTTTACGGTCTATAAAAATAAGCGATTAACTATTGCTTAAACGTTATATCCGCATGATTTATTTGTTAACATTTTATTGATTATTAACAGGTTGCGGATTTCAGATGTGCAGATGTTTTTGGTCATTGAGTCATTGAGTCATTGAGTCATTGGGTCATTGGGAGGGGAGGGGCGATGGAGCGGCCGCCGTCTTCCAATTCTTGTCCAGTTTTATTTTGTAGAAATTTTGAAAAAAACGGCTGAATATTGCGCCGCACTGCGATGGTCCAACTTTTGTTTTTGCCTCAGTGGGCAGGCGTAAATTTGCCGAAATGCTTCAAAAAAATTCGCTTTTTTCCATGTTTTTTGTACTGTTTTGCGGGTTTTTTGGGCTTTTTACTGCAATTAGCAAAAAGGGCCTTATTTGCATGGAATGGCGGTTTTTAGCTAAAAACCTGGTTTACGGGCGACAAAAAATTTTCCAGCTTTTTCCAGCTTTTGCGCGGATTTTAGCTGTGGATTTCCAGCTTTTTCTAACTGTTTTGGCAGGGGTTTCTGCCACTGCCGCGAGCCCCCGGCTTGGGCGGTGGGCAAGTTAACCGCTGCGCAATTGGCAAGGTTGGAGGGTGATGCTGCTCTGCTACGTGGCCAGAAGTGGCAACACTTTCCGTAGCGGGAGCAACTTCTTTATTCAATTTAGATTTTTGTAAAAAAAAGGCACGCTAAGTATTACAATATTTGGCTATATTTGAGTACCAATTAGCCCTAATAGAGAAATAATTTAATATCCTTTATTCCTCTGGTAATGGCTACAAATTCTTCAACAAAACCTTCACTGAAGGCCTGTGTATGCAGTGCCACAAATTGGTTCAGGGCGCCACGCCCAACATGGGTTAAAGTGTTACTCTGGTGGATGCCCATCAAAATATACAAATGCTATATGTGTGACCGCAAACGTTGGGTTATCAGTAGATAATCCAGGGGCATTGCGTCACCCGTGTATTCACGACCTTATTTAACGCTTTGTTAGGTACTACAAATACGTGGTTTCGTATGAAATGTGGCAACAAAGAGGAGTAGCAGCGTATAACTGATTTTATGCGCTTTTTTTATGGAATTAATTGCGGAGGGATGTGTTAGGCCGTGCTTCTTGACGGCTAACACACCCCTCCGCCCCTCTCAAGAGAGTAATAGCCCATGAATAGACATTTTATCCAAATGATCTATTAATGAGCAGGTCGAAGTTCGATTTATTGGCTCTGTGGTTATATTTAAAAGTGAACTCATTTAAGTATGATTGAAGATGCTTGATAGACACTTTGTGATACTGG